>JBGSUP010000214.1:0-9965 GCA_041753485.1 Akkermansiaceae bacterium | reverse complement strand
CGTGCGACCGTTTCCGGTTGGTCCGCCGCGTGGTCTTTTCCTTCGGGCTGGTCATCGGTGAGCCGGTGGAGGGTCGGATTGGGACTTTCCGATGGTTTGCGCTTCCTTCCCATGAGTTTCCATTCCCTGTCGCGCACCGCCCAGCCGCCGCGCCACTCGAAGTGCAGCACGCCATCGTAGGAGGCGGGGGCGGGGGCATCACGCAGGACCGGCAGCAGGCTGTGGCCGTCGGGCTCGGGAGCGTCGGCGGGCTGCTTGATGCCACAGAAATCGAGCACGGTGGGAAACCAATCCATCACGGTGATGATCTGGTCTCTAACCACACCTGCCGGCACCTTGCCGGGGAAACGCAGAATCGCCGACACTCGGATGCCGCCTTCGAGAAAGGTCGCTTTGTGTCCGATCCACTTGCCGGTGTTGCCGGCCCCGCTGGCGGCGTAGAAGTGTCCCTTCGGCAAGCCACTGCGGTGGTCGTCGGTGTTGATCCGCATGAAGGTTTCCTCGGAGTGGCCGTTGTCGCTCATGAAAATGACGAGCGTATTGTTAGATAATTTGAACCGGCCGAGTTGGTCGAGGATCAGGCCGATGTAATGGTCAGTGGTGCTGACGACCGGCCCGTAGGAGCGGAGTTTTTGATTGGCGGCATCCGCGTAGAGGCGGGTGAACTCCGGTAACGCCTGCTCCGGGTAATGTGGCAGGTTCAAGGCGACATAGAGGAAGAACGGGCGCTCGCGGTTCTTCTCAATGAACTCGCGCGAGCGCCGGACCATCATTTCGGCAAAGTATTTCTCTTCGGCGAAGATCTCGCGGTCACCTTCGTAGAGATCGTGAAAGCCGCTGCCGTGGAGGAAATGGTGGTTGAAGTTGTCGATGAAGCCGCCGCGGATGCCGAAGAACTCGTCGAAGCCTTGTTTCTCCGGTCCGAAATCCCGGTGCGCGCCGAAATGCCATTTTCCGAACAGGGCCGTGCGGTAGCTGGCCGCCCGCAGAACCTCGGCAAGCGTCACCTCCTCCAACGCCAGGTTGATCCCCTTGGGTCCGTTCATGTCGCCCTGCGTCCAGTCGCTGATTCCGCTGCGCTGCGGGTGACGGCAGGTCAGCAGCGCGGCCCGCGCCGGACAGCGGACCGTGTGGGCGTAGGCCTGGGTGAAACGAACGCCGCCGCCTGCCAGGCGATCAATGTTCGGCGTCTTCAAGTCCGTCGAACCGTAGCAGTTCGCATCCAAGGTTCCCTGATCGTCGGTGAAGAGGATCACCACATTGGGGTTATTCGCGCTTTTTGGGGCCGGTTGGGCGACCGCGTTGGCGGTGGCAAGGCCCAGGATGAGTGCGGGCAGGAGACGAGTCATGAGTATTTCATTTGATGGATACTCCCGGTTCATGTGCTTGCCGTCCTTCGGCTGATAGAAGCGCACCTGATAGTTGGCGAGCCCGTCCTTGCGGCGTGGCCGGAAGATGGTTTGGCCGCCGGGTGCGAAGCGGAGTTTCTCGCCGCCGCTGCTCCGGGAGCCGGTTGCCAGTGTCGTGTGGAGGCCGGGATCATTCGGTTTTGGATTCGGCGGCCGTGTGGCGGCATCACTCCTGCGGCTTGCGCTGGGGCAATCGGGCATCGCTTTGCCGGAGCCAGGCGTCGAGCTTGTCCGCCAGCCGTTCGGCGAGTTTGGGTGATGTTGCGGCAAGATTGTCTAACTCACCGAGGTCGCTGCCGAGGTCGTAAAGTTCTAACGAGCCATCGTCGTAGTTCTTGATGATTTTGAAATTTCCTTCGCGAAGGGCGCTGCCGAGGCGGTTCTGTTTGTGAAAGGCATGATTGGGATAGTGGAAGTAGAGGGTATCGCGCGCAAATCCGGGGGTCTGGGTGAGGAGTGGCAGCAGGCTTTTCCCATCAAGGGGATGGTTCGGCGTCGCGGGTAGCCCGGCGGCTTCAAGCAGTGTCGGGTAGCAGTCCATGCTGATCACGGGCGTGGGATTGGTCGTACCGGGCTTCACCTTGCCCGACCAGCGGACGATCCATGGCACCCGGATGCCGCCTTCGTAGAGCATGCCTTTCATGCCACGAAGCGGACGGTTGTCGCCATTGTAGCCGCCGTTGTCCGACGTGAAGATGACGAGCGTGTTTTCCCGCAGGCTGGCCTCGTCTAGTGCCTTGAGGAAGCGTCCGATCGAGTGGTCCATGCCTTCGATCATCGCGGCATAGACCGGATCCTTGAGGCCGCCGCGCTGGCGGTATTTGGCAATGGTCTCGGCGCGCGCCTGCATCGGGTAATGCACGCAAAAAGGCCACCAGTTCAGGAAGAAGGGGCCGCTGTGTTGCTGGCAAATGAAGGCGATGGCCTCGTCGGCGAGCCGCTCGGGCAGGTATTCGCCGTCTTTCCCATCGGGTAGGTTGGGGTTGCGATAGGGCGAGAAGTAACTGGGCGGACCACCGCTGGAGGTGCCGCCGATGTTGATGTCGAATCCTTGTTGGTCGGGGCGAAGCTCCTTTTCCGTGATCGAATTTCCGTTAGGCGCGGTGTGGGAAAGATGCCACTTGCCGATGTGCGCCGTGGCGTAGCCGGCGGCGGAGAGTCGCTCGGCGATGGTCGTGACAGCGAGCGGCAGGTGGCGAATGTTATCCGCCTCCTGCAATGAGGAGTCCTTCAGCGCGAAGTCATCCGGGTTTCCTGGAGCGTGGTTGGTGATGTGCAGTCGTGCCGGAGACTGTCCCGTCATCATCGCGGCCTGTGTCGGCGTGCAGACGGGCGAGGCAGCATAGCCATTCGTGAAGCGCATGCCATCCGCGGCCAGCTGGTCCAGCGCAGGCGTGTCCAATTTTTCATTCCCATAACAATGAAGATCGCGCCAGCCAAGGTCGTCCGCCATGATGACGACGATGTTGGGTTTGTGCGCCGCTGCTTCGGCGGCTTTGAGCGCGGCAACTGGCGCGAGCAGCAGGGCTCCAAAGAAGACCGCCATTCGATGAAATTGAGGGTTGATCCTTTTCATATTTGTTCAGACTGGCAGATGACATTCATTCGATCCGGATTTTCGCTCCCGTTGCGGGCGTGATGAAATGCCCGAGGGTTTTGCCGTCGGCGGATTCGACGAGCCAGGTGTGGCCGGCGTGGCTGCTCACGATGCGTTCCTCCGCGGTGGCGACGTTGCCGGATGGCTGCCGGCGGCCCTGCGGATCGATCCAGAACAAACGGACTGGCACTCCGCAGAAGTTGCGGATGAGCAGGGTGGTCGGCTTGCCGCCCGGCTTCGAACCCGGCGGTTCGCCGTCGCGGGTTAGTTCCAGCTCGATGGCACCTTTGAGATCTGCGGCCGCCTGCTCGGACATCAGGGGTTTCGGATCCTTCGGGCCGAGCAAGCGCATGGCCTCGAGGGTGGCGCTGTGTTCCGGTCGGGTGGCGAGGTTGACATGCTCATAGGGGTCCCCGGTGATGTCGTAGAGCTCCTCGCCGCCTTCCTGATAGTGGATGTAGCGGAAGCGCTCGCCGGAGACGGCGAATTCGCCAGGGCGGCTGAGCTGGGTGATGGCGTGGTGCTCCCATGCGGCGTCCGGCTTGCCCAGCAAGGGGGTGAGGTCGTTGCCATCGACGGGCACGCCTTCGCGATCGGCGATGCCCGCCAGAGTCAGCAGGGTGCGGAAGGTGTCGTAGGTCGAGACGGGCTTTTCGCAGCGGCCCGCAGTGGTGCCTGCGGGCAAACCGGGGCAGCCTTTCGGCACGGCGATGAAATAAGGGACGCGCGTGCAGACTCTCCAGCCGGTGTATTTCTGCCAGTGTTCCTTTTCGCCGAGATGCCAGCCGTGATCGCCCCAGAGGACGACGATGGTGTTGTCGCGGCGCGGGGATTTTTCCAGGGCGTCGAGCACGCGGCCGAGCATGGCGTCGGCGAAATGGATCGAGGCGAGATAGCCCTGGACGCCGGCGCGCCATTGGCCATGCCAGTTGATGTGGGGGAAATACTGGTTGCGGGCGAGGGCTCTCCCGGCGGGCGGGACGTCGTCGAGGTCGCCCGCGAGGTAGCCGGGCGGGCGCTGGATTTGATCAATTGGAAACGGGGCGAAGTAGGACTTCGGGACGAACCACGGTTCGTGCGGCCGGTAGAGGCCGCAGGCGAGGAAGAACGGCTTCTCGGGTGGCTTTGCCAGCCGTTTGGCGACCCACTCGGTGACTGCGTGATCGCCGCCGAATTCCTCGTCGGTGCAATCGAGCGGTCCCCAATCGGCTTCCGGGTATTGCCACGGCCCGCCGCGCGGGAGCGAGACCGGACGGTTCTCGGGGTAACGCGTGAATGGCAGCGGGTTGTTCGCCGACTTGTCCGGGAAATAATCATCCCACGACGGCGGATCGATCACATAATGGAGGATTTTCCCCGCGCCCGAGGCATCGTAGCCGTGGTTGGCAAAGTGCCTCGGCATGAGGGCGAGGTCGGGCAGGATCCGCCGCAGCGGCTGCATGTTGTGATAGATGCCGGATTTCCATGGCGGGATGCCGCTCATGATGGCGGCGCGCACGGGGCCGCAGGACGGCGCGACACAATGCGCGTTGGTGAACAGGACGCTCTGCCGGGCGAGGCGGTCGAAGTTCGGCGTGACCGTCTGCGGATGCCCGCCGAGTGGGGAAATCCAGTCGTTCAAATCATCGACGGCGATGAAGAGGATGTCCGGACGGCGTGGTTCAGCCCTCAGGCTCGGAAAGACCCATCCAAGGAGGAGCAGAGAGAACAAGGGCTTAAGGGCGAGCGTGAGTGCGGTTCCCGCGAAGACACATCCGGCCCTTGGCGGTGCGGCGCTGGCTTCGAGCGCGTCCAGATTGAGCAGCCACTTGCCATCCGATCCGGCCTTGGTTTGTTTCTTCTGCCCGGCGAAATCCACCGGCACCTCCGTGCCCGGAGCACTCCAACCCCAGACGGGAACGGGCATCCCAAGCTGGCGAACCGCATGGTCAGCGAACGGGGCACCCAGCTCGATGGCCGGTTGCGGTGGCTCCGATGCGTCGGTCGCTTTGAGCAAGGTGGTGTGGATTCGGCAGTTCATTCGGATTTTTTTCAGGGATTCGCAAACAAAGAAGTCCCGGCTGCCAACCATTCCGCAGTCACCCGCGGAAATGTAGCAGCACCCGGGACTCTCAAGATCAATTGGAGGTTTTCAGCAGTCCGTTCATCGCCTCGCCCATGGCGAGTCCGACAACCGCGTTGGACTGGCCCAGGATCAGGAAGACTTTGACGGGTTTGGAAATGTCGGCGGGCTTGCCGTCCGGGTCGGGCAACGGGTCAGCAGAGTCTTTGGCGGAGGCACTGAGGGCGAGGACTGCCATCGCGGCGGTGGTGAGCGACAGCAAGGTATTCCTGCGATATTGAGGGATCATGGTGTTGTTGGTTTTTGGATCGCTGCGTTGGGTTTGTGTTTCACTCGTTGGTTGTGACGAGCCGCGACGCTCACCCAACTTCAACGCTGGGTAAGACAGCCGACTTTCGGAAAACATTGGGTCTCGTGCTCCGAAATGCGTAAAAGTGACGCCGATTTGCGCCACCCCACACACCCCTTGCCACAACTGGCTGGCGGTTCAAAACAGGTCGGAGTGATTGATTTGCCGCCTCGCTGTCGGCAAGTTCTCCGCGCTCATAGGGATTGTTTTTGAATGGGAAGATCCTTGGGGGAGGACGGGAATCACGATTTGATGACATGCAATCGGTATTTTCGCGAAATTCCATCCAGCATCATGGTGACCAAGGTGCTGCTCATGCAGTAGTTCGGAACGCCGAGCGGCTTGCCTGTGACCGAATCGTAGTGCTCGCTGATGCCTTTCCGGATCGCGTTGGCAATGGTCTTGTCGGCGATGTCCGCAGCGGCTTCCTTGTGGCCGTATGCTGCCAGGCCGGACGCAATCTGATAGTTTGTCGATGGCCAGACATCGCCGCGCCAGAACGCCCCCGATTTCCAGCGTTTGTCGCTGCGGTCCACCGTGGGTATGGGCAAGGGTGTCTGCCAGGCAGGCGATGCGAGCACTTCCGCCATGCGCCCGGCCATCGCCGGGGTGGGCACACCTGCTGTTAGAGGAATCCAGCTTCCGATGGTGGCGACCCGGATCTTTTCGAGTGTATCGCGTTTGACCGAAAGGAAGGTGCCGGACGCTTCGTCCCACATGTGGTCACGCATGCCCTTGACTCCTTTGTCCACGCGGAGCTTGCGTCTTGCGGCCATTTCCTTGTCGCCGGCGATGTCCGCCAGCCGGGCCAGGCATCGTTCGGCCAGGATCAGATAGCTGGTGTTTCCGGGCACGCAGATATCGGCATACCACGCGCCCTCGCCGGGTCCCCTGCGCGTCGGATGCGCGGTCATCTTCATGTCATCCATGTTGCATTCATAGTCGAAGGTCTCCCATTTGGCATGCTGCAATTCGCCTGTATAGGCACCGAGGGTGATCAGTCCGTTGTTGTGCAGGTCCCGCTCGCGCCAATACCAATCGTGGAAGCGCTCGAGCCGATGCAGGCATTGCCGGATCAACTCCTTGTCGCCGTTGCGCTGATAGACCCGTTCGACACCCCAGGCGAGGATGGGGATCTGGGAGAACTGGCGGACAGGCTGTGGCTTGGTCTTGATGGCCACGGTGACCATATCACGGGCATGTTCGGGTGCGTCTTTGTTCCAACGGTCCTGGAAGTCCCAGTAATTCCGGAAAACATCGCGAATCTGCCGCTCCCTGTCGGCCAGGATGCTCAGGAGATCGACCACAAACATCGTGTCCCAGATCCATTGCCCAAGGTAGTAAGGTCCGCCGGGAATGATCCATGTGTGCTCCAACGGCGGGGAGGGAGGCATGATTTTGGCGAGCACACACTTCTCCATCACGCGGCAGGCGAGCGCCAGGACTTCTGGGCTGTTGGCCTCAAACAGCTTGTTGAAACCGGGAACCCCGGGTGGCGGTGCTCCTGCCCATCCTTCTAGCACGCCCGCCAGTGTCGCTCCGCCGGCTATTCTGATCGAATCACGTCGATTCATGTGGTGAGGTCTGGAGTTGAGGGGGCGACTTTCGCAGAAGGTTGCTCCGGCCATTTCACCGTCACCGCAAGTTGCCGGAGTTCGCCGTCTGTGAGGGCGCGGGAAAAAACGGCCAACTCGTCGATGTGACCGACCAGTTGGCGGGCCTCGGCGCGTGAATGGCTGGCATTGTCATTGAGCCTGCCCACGAAGATCTGCTGGTGATCCAACGGTATCGATCCGACCGATTCACGGGCGGCCACGACACCGTCGAGATAGAGCATGAGCTGATCGCCCCTGCGGGTGGCGGCGATGTGATGCCAATGGAGCGGGCGCAGCAGCGTATTGCCGAAGATATCAATTGCTAGGAATCCGCTTTTGGGGCGAAAGCCGTTGAAAGAGCGGGCGCGCGGACCGGAGGCGGGAAAAAGAAGTTCTATCGGTCTCAAGCGTTTTTTGGCTTTTTTGTTCTCATGGCTTTGGCGGATTATTTGCTTTGGATTTGGAGTACCCATGAGCCATGGGCGAGTTGGTTGCGCATGTGCAGGGCGGCATCGTAGGGTGGAATTCGCGGTCTTGCGCTCCTTCGACGCGATCCCGCCCTTCCCGACCTTCACCTCGGTTTTGAAGGGGATGCCGGAGCGCAGCGTCCGGACGTCGCCCCCGCTGGCCGCGGTGTGGCTGGATATCGGCGGCAAGGGTGCGGGCTCGACCGGTCTCTCCTGCTCGCGCCTCACCGCTTCCGCCGCCTGCTTTTTGAAGGCGGCTGGCTCGCGCGCCAGATTCACCCCGAACTCCACGCGCAGCCGAGCTGCGAACTGCCGCTCGATATCTTCCTCGTCGATCGCCGATGCGGCCGGAACCGGCGGGCGGGTCAGGTTTTTCACCGCGCGCAGGATCACTCCGGCGAGCACCAGCAAGAACAACGAAGTGCGCAACCACGGCAAGCCGCGCTTTGGAAGGGGACGAGCAACACCCTGACTCATGCAGGTGATACTAGCGACGGTTTCGCGGAATTTCCAAGTCCAGGACCGCAGATCTTTAGTCCGCTCGCAAATCGCCTTCCCCTCACCCTCATCCCGCGAAGGTCCCCTCCAATTCCTCCCGGTCCACCTCGTCACAGGCCGCCTCCTCCACCGAATCGATATCGAACACCGCGATCACCGTCCCGCAGGCATCCTTCACGGGCACCATAATCTCGCTTTCCGCCCGGCCGTCGCAGGCGATGTGCCCGGGAAACGCGCGCACGTCCGGCACCACCTGCGTCTCCCCGCTCGCCCACGCCGTCCCGCAAACACCCTTTCCCCAGCCGATCCGCGAGCAGCCCGGCGTGCCTTGATCCGGACTGATCAGAAGTTCCCCGCCGACCACCTAAAAAGCCGGTCCAGAACGCGTGTGGCATCGCCTCGTGCAGAATATGAGCCGCCCCCGGCCATCCGGGCGATCGCGTCCGGCTCTCCCGACCACAAGGCGTGGAGGCGTTCACGGGCTGCGGCATAGCGGGCTCTTTTCTCGACGGCGGCGGGGATCATGGGCGGGATCAGAAAGCGGAGCGCTTCATGAGTCAATGTCTTCGACAACACCCGTCAGAGTGGATTATAAAGCCCGGCGGCTTCCCGCACACACGGGTTCTCCGAAAATTCTTCCAGTCTCCTGGGCTTCGTTATTGGACTCTCGTTGGGACAAAAGCTTGCCACCTCACCATGACAAGCCGTGCCACCAATACATCGAACTTCAAGATCGCGATGACAGTCCTATCACTCCCGCCACCGTCAACAAACTTCCCAAGCCACCATGAAATCCCTCGCCCTCCTCCTGCTCGCCTGCCTCGCCGCGACCGCTGCCGCCCGCGACCCGAACATCGTGGTCATTTTCACCGACGACCAAGGCTACAACGACCTCGGCTGCTTCGGCTCCAAGCACATCCGGACCCCGCAGCTCGACCGCTTGGCCGCAGAAGGCCTTAAGCTGACGGATTTCCACGTCCCCTCGCCGGTCTGTTCCCCCTCCCGCGCCGGCCTGCTGACCGGCTGCTATCCGAAACGGGTCGGGATGCACCGCCATGTGGTGTTCCCGCCCGATCAATACGGCCTGCATCCCGACGAGCTCACCCTCGCCGATCACCTTAAAAAGCACGGCTACGCCACCGCCTGCATCGGCAAGTGGCACCTCGGCCATCAGCCGGAAGTCCTGCCAACCGCCCAGGGCTTCGACCGCTACTTCGGCATCCCCTACTCGAACGACATGAGCCATCCGGACAACCGGAACAAGCCCAAGGTCACAATGGACAAGGTCTGGAGCGACCCCGCAGGCACTGTCCGGGGCTGGAACACGCCCCTGATGCGCGACACCGAAATCATCGAAGTGCCGGTCGACCAGCGCACCATCACCCGCCGTTACACCGACGAGGCGATCCGCTTCGTCGAGGAAAACCGCGCGCACCCCTTCTTCCTCTACCACCCCCACAGCATGCCACACATCCCGCTCTATGTGCCGGAGGACGCTCATGACCCCGACCCAGCTAACGCCTACAAGTCGGTGATCGAGCACATCGACACCGAGACCGGCCGCTTGATTGCCAAGTTCCGTGAACTCGGACTGGAGAAGGACACCCTGCTCGTTTTCACCAGCGACAACGGCCCCTGGCTCCCGTTCAAGTCCCATGGCGGCAGCGCCGCCCCGCTGCGCGACGGCAAGGGCACACCCTTCGAAGGCGGGGTGCGGGTGCCCTGCATCGTCTGGGGACCCGGCCGCATCCCCGCCGGCAAGAGTTCCGACGAGCTGCTGTCCACCATCGACCTGCTGCCCACCCTCGCCGAGCTCAGCGGCCATCCACTGGAAAGAGGCAAGCCGATCGACGGGCTGGATGCCTCCGCAACGCTGCTCACCAGTGAAAAATCGCCGCGCCGCGAGTTCCTCCATTACACCGCCCAAGGCGAGCTGGCTGGCATCCGCCAGGGCGACTGGAAACTCCTCGTTCTGGCAGGCGGCAAGG
>JBGSUP010000213.1:0-18914 GCA_041753485.1 Akkermansiaceae bacterium | reverse complement strand
ACGGTTCAGCCGCCATGCCGATTTCCCCCCACCAGGATGGGAACATGATGGCCTCGGGAAACTGCTCGATCACCGAGCGGTGGGCGCGAAACCACACATCGGAATCAAAGTAGAAATCGTTGTGACTGATGCCCAAATGGTCGGGCATCCACGGACTGTCAACAATGAGAGCAAGCGGGATGTTGGCACCGGGCTGGCGTTTGGCCGCGGCTTTGAAACGTTGCCATTGGTCGGGAAGCATGGCTGTGGTTGGTGGATGTTTTGCTTATTTTTTGACATCCACCCATTGCTTGGTGCGGGCGGATTCAAGCACGGCGTCGCAGACGTATTGGGTGCCAAGCGCGTGACGGAAGTCAGGGTAGCGTTTTTCCGAGGCAGGATCGTCGAGCGATTTGAAAAACTCGGCGAGCTCGTGGATGAACGAATGCTCATAGCCAAGGCACAGGCCCGGAACCCACCAGTTGCCGGCGTAGGGATGGTCGCCGTCGGAGCAATGGATGCTGCTCCAGCCGCGGCGGTCGCCGGGCACGCCGTGGTCGAAATACGACAGGCGGTTGAGGTCGTGGAGGTCCCAGAAAAGCGATTTGTTCTCGCCGTTGATTTCAAAGCTGTAAAGCGCCTTGTGGCCGCGGGCGTAGCGGGTGGACTCGAAGATCGCGAGCGAGCCGTTCTCGAAACGCGCGAGGAACGCGCAGGCGTCGTCGATGGTGACGGGCTGCTTTTCACCGGTGGCGGTGTGGACGCGCTCCTTGATGAAGGTTTCCGTCATCGCGGAAACGGACACGATGTCGCCGTTGATCCAGCGTGCGGTGTCGATGCAGTGGGCTAACAGGTCGCCGGTCACGCCGGAACCCGCGGCGGCGGCATCAAGACGCCAAAGGCCGGCACCGCCCTGCGGGAGTTCTTGGGAAATCGTCCAGTCCTGGAGGAAATTCGCGCGGTAATGGAAGACGCGGCCGAGTTCGCCGGCGGCGACGATGTTCTTGGCCAGTGTCACGGCGGGCAAGAAACGATAGTTATACCAAACGAGGTTGGGCAGACCGGATTTCTCGACGGCGGCGACCATTTTCTCGCCCTGCCCGCCGTTGTGCGCGAGCGGTTTCTCGCAGAGGATCATCTTGCCGTTGGCGATGCAGGCGAGGGCGATTTCGGCGTGGGAATCGTTGGGCGTGCAGATGTCGATGGCGTCGATGTCGTCGCGTTTGACGAGTTCGCGCCAGTCGGTTTCATAGGATGCATAGCCCCATTTTTCGGCGAAGGCGGCGACTTTTTCCTTATCGCGGCCGCAGACGGCCTGCCGGACCGGGACGTGCTCCGTATCGAAGAAGTGGCAGAGCTGGGAGTAGGCGTTCGAGTGGGTGCGTCCCATGAAGCCGTAACCGATGAGGCCGATGCGGATTGGTTTTTTCATGACTGGAATGTGGGTAGGGAAATCAAGAGGCTTTCACCCGCAGATGAACAGGATGCACGCGGATCGGAAGAGATGAGGATGATGGGAATTGATTTTGGCTTTGTGGAGATCAACCCTTCATCAGCAACCTCTTGTTCCGTCTTTCATCTGCGGTTTGATTGACAATGGTCTAACGGTGGTATGGGTCACAATGCGGTGTCCACCTCGATCATCTTCGCGAGGATGGTGTTCCAGGTTGCGGCGTCTTCGAGAATGTCGTTGGAAAACATGCAACCGTCCCAACAGATGTGTTTCATGCCACGTGCGGCGGCGTCCTTAAGCCAGTAGGCCGAGCACTTGGCGATGTCGAGTTTGCCGTTAGGGTCGTCGGCGCGGCAGTGGCGGCCGGTTTTGTCGTGGGAGCCGGTGCCGTGCACGGTGCCGTCGTTCTGCGCGACGTGGAAATCGAAGGTCCACGGGCGGAGGGCGTCGGTGAGGGTCTTGTAAGCGGCCCGGAATTCATCTTCGGTATAGCCTTCCTGGAGCAGGGCGGCTTCCGGCGCGTTGTATCCCATCAGATAGAGATAGGTGTGGGCGAGATCGGCCTGGAAGCCGACGGTTTCCGGCATGCCGGTCGCTTCGAGGGTGTCGAGCATCGCTTTCCAAGAGTGCATGCCACCCCAGCAGATTTCGCCTTCCGCCGCGATGCGCTCGCCGTGTTGTGCGGCGACCTTGCCGGCTTCGCGGAAGGTTTCGGCGATTTTATTGGTATTGCCGGCAGGGTCTTTGGCCCATTCGGCCACACCGCCTGCGGTATCGACGCGGATGATGCCGGACTGGCGCACGCCGTGGGCGTTGAGGATTTCGGCGACGCGACAGGCCTTTTCCACAGCGAGCACGAAATTCTTGCGGTCAGCGTCCGAGCCGAAAGCCGGGCCTCCGACCGTGCCGGGCCAGACAGGGGCCACCAGCGAGCCGACCTTGAGGCCGTGCGAGGCGATCTTGTCGGCCATGGCCTTGATGGCATCATCGGAGGCGTCGGGATCGGTGTGGGGGTGGAAGACGAAAAGATCGACGCCATCGAATTTGCGCCCGTTCACCTCTGCGACGGCGGTTAGTTCGAGCATGCGGTCGAGCGAGATGGGCGGATGATCGGTGCCGGGTTCCTTGCCGACGAGACCGGGCCACATGGCATTGTGCAGTTTCATGAAAAAGTTTGTTAGTTTTCAGTGTTCAGTTTTCAGGGAAGAGCAGGAAGAGCGATCACTGGTTCTTGTAGGTGCCCATGGCTGGGGCGTCGGGATTCACCTCGGGGCCGAAGTATCTGAGCGCGACTAGCGGCTCTGTGAGCGAGGAGTTTTTGAAGGTGACGCCTTGTTTTGCGGCCGCTTCGGTGCAGAAGAACTCGTCGTTGGAGAGTTCGTTGAAACGAAGGAGTTTCGGGCAGTTGAGGCGCAACTTGTTGGCGAAACCCTCGCCTTGCACGACGATGAGCGAGTAGGCTCCGTTGTCCTTGATGGTGACGGTGGCTCCGGGTTCGACGGTGATTTCCTTGGCGGTGAAGTATTGGAAACCATCCACCTTGCCATAGACGATCCACTTGTCGTGATGATTCCCGCCCTTTTCCGCAGTGACGGGTTCGAGATAATGGTTGTCCTTGAAGTTCGGATCGAGGTTTTTCTCCCAGTCGAGCTGGTCGATGATGAAGTCGATGTCTTGATGTTTGTCTTTCGGCATGTCCTTGACGAGCAGCGACCATGGGACTTCGCGGCCTTCGACAAGGTTCTGATACATGCCGAACACGTCGGAGCCCCACTGCGGTTCGTAGGTGCAGAGAGAGCCTGGCGCGTGGAGGATGCAGGGATCGATGAGCCAGCCGGTGCCGACTTTCAGGCGGTAGGCTTTCGATAGATCGAGGATGCCGTTTTCACCCTTGTTCCAGTTTTCAATGCACTTGCGGACCTGGTCGCGGGTGGTGCCGGGCTCGAAGCCCATGAAGGTATAGGGGAAATTGTTGCCGACGTTGTTGTGCTGCGGCGGAAAATAGTAGGACTCCGGCTTGCCTTCCTGACCGACCAGCGCGGCCTGCCCGGCACTTTGGTGCATGTGGTGCGGGATCGGCCCCATGTTGTCGAAAAACTTCGAGTAAACCGGCCATTTTCCGTATTTGTCCCACATTTTCTTGCCGATGATGCCCGCGCCGGACTCGGCGATGGCGTCGCGCAGGGTGAAGCGCTCCTTGCCGACGACGACGAAGGAGAGCCCTTCATCGGCGGCGCGGCCCTCGTTGGCGGTCTCGGTGGTGGAGCCGAACCAGCGCTCGTCGATGCCGCCGCGGTTGAGGCCGTAGGCATAGGTGTCATCCGGGTGCAGTTTGATGCGCAGGCCGGGTTGAAGGAATGAGCGCGGGACCCAGGTGGGTGAGAGTCGGAGGAGTCCGCCGGTGTCCTCCAAGTGGCCGTCGATGAGGGCCTTTAGGTTTTTGGAGGTGGTGGTGAGGTCGGCGGTGCTGCGTGGACTGCTCATGGAGATCTGGATGATGGGTTAGAGGACAAAGTTCCAGTCGATTGGAATGGTGATTTGCTTGCCTGAATCTCCGAGGATGGCAATGGAATTCCCATCATGGGGAACGATTCGGTGGATCGCGCCGAAATCACCCGGGACCGTTGCGACGGCCTGGATCATGCGTAGCGAAACCGTTTCACCCTGCCGGAAACGGCGGGTGGAAAAGATGCCTTCCGCGGCCAGGGGATTCTGGCGGGAGACGTCCACGCCGTTGCTGAAGTAGGAGCAGACTTCCTCGATGCCGATGCGGCCGAGATGGCGGCCACTCCATGGTGGCGCGGTCCGACCGCCGTTGGAGAGCCATAGGAGCGTGGCGGGGAAATCCGCGGGGTTTTTCAGGGAAAACCACGCATAGCCATCGAGCACTGCCGCCGACCATGCGAAGGGTTGTTCCGGGTCTGCGGGGGCGTTGACCATCATCACGAGGTCGTCATTGCCACGGCGGGCCGGGTAGCGGGTGAGATCGGTGGTGCCGCCGGTGGCGAGTTTCACCGCGCTGAGATCGGTGAAGGCCGCGCCTTCTAACAATGCCTGCGTTTCTCCGTCCGCCGGGTTTGAGAAGAATCCGGGAAACACGGACGCCCAGCGGAAGGGGCTGGTGGTGATGCGCCCGGAGCACTCGGGCAGTCCTGATAGATCGAGGATCGGATGAGTGCCGTAGTTGAAATCACCGTCGAGATTGGAAATCCGGTGTTCGGCATAGATCGCGTGATGGCCGGGTTTGACCGAGATGATTTTCTCGATCGCTGCGCCGGAGTCGGATGCGTGCATGGCGAGGGAGAGAGATCGTTCATCGTTTGAAACCAACGACCACCCGGCGTTCGCGGGATCACCGTGGGGCGGGCCATCCGTTTGCCCGCCGAACGGGAGACAGAGAAAATCGCCGCGCAGAACGGATAGAAGCGGCGGGAGGTCCGGGAATTCCGCCGGTTCCCAGGGTGCGAGGGCGTAGGGCGAAACATCGCGTCCGGGCAAATGAAAGACCACCGGAGCGAGGTGGCCGCCGCGCAGGGTGACATCGAGATCAAGCTCGGGTGTCGTCAGGTGCAGGGATGGCTCGCCGTGGACGGAATGCATGGCCGGACTCAGGGTTTGAGGATTCCGCGGGCGGCGAGATTGTTGAGGCGGTGGGCGATATCCGCCAAACCGTCCGCCATGACTTCGGTATAAGTCCGGCCGTCACGGGTATCCACGCCGTGGCCGGCTTCGACCTTGCGCAGCATTTCGAGTCCGTCGTCCGCGTGATCGAACATTTCGACATACACGTGCCGGAGTTCGCCGGTTTTAGCCATCGCCGTGAGCAGCGCGCCGATCCAGCCATCGTCGGTAGAGAGGCAGCCACGGGTGGTCTTGGCGGAGGCATGGAAAACCCCGAGTTCGCCGGCGGCGGCGATGCGGGTGATGAGTTCGCGGTTTTCATCGATGGTCACACCGGAGTCACCGCAGTGGGCGGCATCGACGAGCATCTTGAAAAACGGTTTCCCGAGTGCCTTGTTGGCGGCACTGACGAAAGCCCAGCCGCGATCCAAGCTGGTGAAGGTCTTGAACTCGCCGGGCCGGAGAAACTCGATGTGCCAGCTCTTGACGGACGATCCCGCCAAGCCCGCCTCTTCGTAAGCGCGGAGGTGGACTTTCACGTTTTGCGCGATCGCCGCCTCGAAATCCGCTCCTTCGCGGCGGCATTCGTTGACGCTCATCCATTCCTCGATCGAGGTGGAGGAGACGTGGTGGGTGCCATGGGCGGCGGCGGCTTTGAGATTGGGCAGGAGCTGGGCGACGACGGCGTCTTCGTCGGCGGGGTTCATCGGGTTGACGCCGCCGACCATCAGGACGAAATCCACTTCAAGTCCCAGCGCCTGAAGGCCGCTGACGAGTGCGGCGATCTCTGCGGAATCGGTGCCGGGGAAGATCGAAACCTGAACGCAACCGAACTGGACCGGCGAGATTTTAAGCAATTCCCTCACTCCTGAAACCACGCGTATTTCGCCAGCGGCATTGCGCGGAAACCTGCCGTCTTCATCGGGAACGAGGGCACCGACAAAGCGAAGGTGGGTCGGGACGATGCCGAGCTTGACGGTGGATTTCAGAGGGAATTTTTCGCGCATGGGTGAATCTAAGGGATGAATTTCCGGCGAGGGAAGATCGAAGCTTCCAAATCGAATGATGTTAGAACGGATGCTGTCCGAGGAGGTCCTCAACCGTGTAGAAATCCTTCTTGTCCTTGATCTCTTCGCGGATTTTGCGCACGGCTGCGGGTTTTAAAGCCGGTGCCGAGTTTCCGAAGCTGTTGCGGATGTAGGTGAGGACTCCCGCGACCTCGTCGTCATTGAGCAAAGGTTCGAAACCAATCATGGGAGGCACTCCGTTTTTCGGGTCGTAGAGTTTTCCCTTCACGGTGATGGGGCCCCAGAGTCCCTTGAGGACAAGCTTGATCAGGCGGGTCTCGTCGCCAATGGCCCATTCGCTGCCGTCGAGCGGTGGGTAGATCTCATCGCCCTGGCCGCCGGGTTGGTGGCAAGTGGCGCAGTGGACATCGCGGCTGTAAACCTCCTTGCCGAGCCGGTAGAGCGCAAGTTCCTCAGGCTGCAGTTTCGGTTCGGGAGCTTCCCTGGAGGCCTCGAAACCGTCGGTGAGCCTGAGTTTATCGGCGAGGAATTCCGCAGTCCGCGGTTTGGATTCGAGGTCGAATCCGGGGGTCTTGGCGAGTTGCCCGATATCATCCTTCAAGGTGACGAGCGCCGCGTCGAAGGCATGGACCATCCAGGAATCAAATGGCTTTTCGAGCGCGGCGGAGGCGATGGCGGCACCGTCGGCATTGTCCAGCCAGGAGGCGGCGACCATTGCAGTGAGGCGGACGCGCGGGTGTTCGTCGGCGGCGGCTTGCTGGAGCAGCGCCGCGTGATCCGGGATTTTCCGCCAGGCGAAACGAATCACATCCACGGCGGCAGCGCGGGCCTGGTGGGACTTCGCGGCGAGGCACTTGCCGAGCAACTCGCGGTCGGGCGTGCCGGTGCCCCAGGTGGTCCAGAGTGCCTCGCAGAGGAGGTGATCGAAGCGGGGGTTGTTAGAATCATGGCTGGCGAGCCATGATTTCACCGCGGCAACGACCACGGCGGCGTCGCGGCCACGGAGTTCGCGGCGGGCGCGGTAGCGGGTGCGGAGTTCCGGCTCTTCCAGTGCCTTGAGCAGGCTGGGGATGGAGGCTCCGGCGATGACGACCGGTTCGACGAGCGGGCGCGACGGACAGGTGACCCGATAAATGCGGCCGTGGTCGTGATCGCGGTTTGGATCGCGGGCCGAGTGTTGCATGTGGCCGATGAGCGGGTTGTGCCAATCCAACAGATAAAGCGAGCCATCGGGGGCGAACTCGAGATCGACCGGGCGGAAATTCGGGTCCTTTGAAGAGAGCAGGTTGCCACGGTGTTTCCCGGAAAATCCGGAGCCGTCCTCCTTGATATCGTGGATGCTGGTTCCGAGAAAACCGATGGTGTTGTTGACCATGTATCCGCCTTGGAGCTCGTCGGGAAAATGCCGGGATGAAATGAACTCCGCGCCGGACGTGGGACGCGCGTATTTGGGGGCGAATTGATCGCTTTGCCTGATCTGATAGCCGAAGGGCACCTTCACTGAGAGCGGGAGCACCCACCAATTGTTGCCGCTGGAGGCATCCGCGAGGAAGCATTGGCCCCAGTGATCGAAGGCGATGCCCCATGGATTGAGGTAGCGGGTCTGGCTGTGGCGCTCGATGCGCTGGGTCAGCGGCTCGAAACGCCAGACGCCGGAGTCGGTGTCCCGGCGCGGACCGTAGGCGGACTCGACCTGGGAGTGGAGGAAAACGCCCTCGGCCATGTAGATGGCTCCGGACGGATCCGCGCAATAGGCGCCGGCAGCGTGGTGGGTATCGTGGGAATCGAAACCGTGGATGATGAGTTCGCGCTGGTCCGCCACGTCGTCGCCATTGGTATCGCGCAGCAGCATGATGCTGGGCTGCTGGGTGACATAGACCCCTTCGGGCTGGAGTTCGAAACCGATGGGAAGGTGGAGTTTGTCGGCGAAGACGGTTTGTCTATCGGCCTTGCCGTCGTTGTTGTTGTCTTCAAAAATCAGGATCTTGTCATCGGGTCGTGGATCGCCGGGGCGATAGTGAGGGTAGCCCGGCATGACCGCCACCCAGAGGCGGCCGCGATTGTCGAAGCTCATCTGGACGGGGTTTTTGAGATCGGGAAAGCGTTCCTCGGTGGCGAAGAGATCGATCTTGAAGCCCTCCATCATTTCGATGGAGTTGATGGATTCCGTGTCTTCGAGGAAAGAGATCGCACCCTTGAAATTGGTGGGGATGGGATCGAGCGGGCGGGTGGCCTTGTCGGCGGCGGCGAGATCGAAAGGCTTTCCTGTCGCGGCGGACCAGATGGCGCGGTCGCGGTTGGCCGTCAACTGCCGTAGTTTTTTGATTTCCTGGGGGTAGTTGACGGTGCCGAAGGGCGCGCGGCGGCGGCCGTAAACATGTACGCCGTTGGTGATGCGGTAGTCATTCCGCCAATGCCAATCCTTGTCGATGACGGCTTCGCGGAGCATGCCTGCCTGGGCTCTGGACTTCGCTGGAGCGGGACCATGGAGCGCATCCGCCAGCAACGGGGCGAGCTGGCGGTTGCCATCGTCGCCGGGAAGGAAACCATTGGTCGTGATGGGCGCGGCGGATTTTTCCATCAACTCGCGGCTCGGCCCGAAGAGATCGATGAAGCCAGTCTTGGTTTTTTTTGCGACCTTGCGCATCGCATCGGTATAGAGGGCGAGGTTTGCGTTCTCCACCTTGCCGTCCGGCAGGTCGAGCGCGGCTGAGAGATTCTCAAAGGCGATGGGCGAGACGAGCACGATAGCGGGGGCGGATCTGCCATTGTATTTCCGCGTGCGGGTGTGGGCGATCCATGCTTCGAGCTCCGCCGAGAATGAATTGAGTCCCGCGGGGCCGTCGAACGATTCATTGTAGCCGAAGAAGGCGAGGATGGTGTCCGTCTTGCAGAGATCGAGCCACTCGTCGGGCGAGGGTTCGATGCCTTTGCCGCGGTGGTTTTTGAACTCGGGCCGGAATCTTTCCGCGCCGGGGAAGGCCCATTGGCTGATGCGCCCGGCACGCGGACGGTAGGAGGCGGTATCGCCGGGGAAGCAGAGGTTTCTGATTTTCAACTCCCGGTCTGGATAGCGGAGGTGGAGCAGGGTTTCGAAATATCCGTCATACTGCATCCGCTCGCCAAGACCACCGCCAAGCAACACGATGCTTGATTGGCGGGGCGGGGGCGGCAGTGCGGGAGCCGCGGCAAGCATCGCGGGGTTTCCTAACAGAAATACGAGCGGAAATAGAAGTGACTTCATGTGATCCGGGTCATGCTCTGCGGCTGGGACTATTCAGCTTTGCCGTCGAGCGCGTGCGCCGATGGTTTCACCCCTTTGGCATAGTCGTTGAAACCATACATCAGCGGTTTGAACTCACCGACAAGGCGGGCATCCGCTTTTGCCGGAACCTCAAGACCGGTGGCCCAGTAAACGGCGTTCACGACCATGCGCCGAAGGTCCTCGCTGGCGAGATCCGTGGCGGCACCCATGGTGGTGGTGAAGATCTTCTGCTCCTTGCCGCTTTCCGTCTTGATGAGGCGCGTCCAGGCGATCGGCATCATGGGGTCGTTGATGTCCTGTTCGCCGCCATCGGCGCGTTTCTTGGTGTAGGATGCCGGCGGATCCGTGGGCTTCATTCCGGCCAGCACCTGGCCGCGCATCAGGACCTTTGCGTCGGCCGGAGGGGCCGCCTCGTAAACGTCGGAATCGAAGAAGACATCGGTGACTCCGCGCAGGATGGGATCGGCGGCGTGGGCGGGCTCGATGACCCCCTTGCCGGCCTCCACCTTGTGCTTGCCCCAGTGGCTGACCCACTTCTCGCCGAGCACGTCTTTACCGAAGGCGTTGTAGGAGGCGTAGCTGCTGGTTTTGGGCAATTGGAAGGCATGGGTGCTGGTGCGCAGGCCGATCACGGGGACGCCGCGCTTCATGGCGACGTGAAAGTGTTTCATCGCGTTGTCCGGCCATTTGCGAAAGCGGATGAGCATCACGATGGCATCCGCCGAGTCGAGCGCTTCGGGGTTGCTGAGACTGGTGCCGGCATTTGGATCGATGGTGCCGTCCGGAGCAACCGAGAACAGCACGGTGCACATGAAGCCGTGGCGTTGGGACAGGATTTTCCCCAGCATCGGCATGCCGTCCTCGGAGCGGTATTCCTCGTCTCCGGCGATCAACACGACATGCTTGCCCTTGCCCGGTCCGTCGGCACCTTCGTATCGGACGGAATGCTTCTCCGAAGGATCGGCTGAGACGTGTGACAGGGCCATCAGGAATGCGGTGAAAATCAGTTTTTTCATGGCGCAAGTGCCTACCAAAATCCTCGGGCCGATCTTTCAGAAAAGTGTGGGAGCAAGGAAACAAGGGAGGTTTGCGCCGGAAGGATCCGCTGATTTTCACCGGATTTTACGGGTTCCGGCGATGCGGAGCAGCTGAATGCCCCGCCTGCCGGATTTTGCTAGATTTCAATCGAATAGCCGTCGCGATAGTCGCGGCGCAGCATTGCCGCGGCTGCGGCGTCGTCGATGATGCGTTCGGTGGCGGGATTCCATTTGATCCTGCGGCCGAGTTTCATGGCGATGTGGTGCAAAACGGAGACGCTGTTAGAGCGGTGGCCGACTTCGACCGGGGCGACGGGATCCTTGCCACTGCGGAGGCAATCAAGGAAGTTGCCGATGTGGCTGTTGGAAGTGGCCAATTCAATGCCGCCTTCCGGCCGTTCGCGGAGAATCGCGGGATCGCTGGCGGCGAATTTCCCGCGCTGGACGCTCAGCCAGCCGTCGCTTCCGATAAAGCGGATGGTGCCGTCGTCGCCGGTTCCCGACTTCATCACCACGCCATTGGCATAGAGCGCCTCGCCGCGGTATCGGGTGTGGACATCGAAGAGCCCGCGATCCGGAAAGTCGGCCTCGGCGGTGATTTCTACCGGCCCGGAATCGAAGTCGGTGCCGAGTCCCCACTGGGCGATGTCATAGGTGTGGGCACCCCAGCCGGTGATCATTCCGCGGCAGTATTTTTCGATCTGCAGCCAGCCGGGGCGGCCGCCGAGCTTCGGGTCGTTCTGGGGGTGAACGCGGTCCTCGGTGTAGGGTTCATCGGTGGTGGCACCCATCCAGCGGAGGTAATCGAGGTTTTCCGGTACGGGCATGACGCCGGGTCTGCCGTAACCATGATCAGGAGGATTGGAGATTTCGATTTCCCTGAGGGTGCCGATGCGGCCGTTGCGCACCAGCCAGCAGACACGGTGGAAATGGGTGGAGCTCCGTTGTTGCGATCCGGTCTGAAAGACGACGCCATGCTTGCGGACGGTTTTCACGAGCGCCTGGCCCTCGGCGATGGTGTAGGTGAGGGGTTTTTCGAGATAGATTCCCTTGCCGGCGCGGGCGGCATCCATGGCGATGAAGGCGTGGGAAAAATCCGGGGTGCAAATGATCACTGCATCGATGTCCTCGCGGGCAAGCAACTCGCGGTGGTCATGGTGAATGCGGACCTCTCCGGCTGAATCGCCGTGGAGTTCGCGGCTGGCGGACACTGCCATGGCTCTGGCGATCTGGCTGCGGTTCCGGTCGGCATCGCAGACGGCAACGATGCTGGATCCGCACTCGTTGCCGAGGCCGATAGCGCTGCGCATGTTGCCGGACCCCATGCGGCCGGTGCCGATGCAGCCGATGCGCAGCAGCTTGCTCGGAGCCGCGGCCCCGAAAAGGCGGGCGGGAATGAACATGGGAGCAACGCCGGCGGCAAGCATGGTGCCGAGGAAACCCCGGCGGCCATGGACATGCGGAGTGGGAGGGGATGGCGGTGCGGGTGATTTCATGGTGAAAATCTCATGTCATTTGCGGCGCAGCGAGCAGGCATTCATGGTGTGCGGGATTTGGCGCTGTGATTTCCCATCCACGTCCGCCACTCGGTCTCGGCCGCGCTCGCGTCGATCACGCGGTCGGCGGCAATCACGCGGTATTTCCGCTTGGAAACCGCCGGGTGTGCTTCGTCAAGGGACAGGGCCGTTGACATCACCGGATTGAAATTCAGGAATGGCGCGCCGTTGTGCATCTTGGAATCCCAGACCCTCAGCTTCTCGGGTGTCCCGGCCTGCGTTTCCGCCGCACTCATGATCAAGACGGATGCCACGCCGGTCGGTGAGGGTCCGCTCACCACCACCCAGCGCGCCGGGCTGCCGTTTGCTTCATCACGTCCCTTGCCGCCGCTGGTGGTCATGGTGCTGTTGTCCTTGTTCCAGGAGAAAGGTCCCCGCCAAGAAAACCCGCTGTATCGGTGGGTTGTGATTGTCACCGGATTCCCCGCCGCCTTTTGGTGCAGGGATACATCCAGCACGGTGGCGTCCGCACGCAGCATCAGCCCGACCCGTGCCGTTTCATGGATCACGCTCATGGGTGGCGCGGCCGGTTTTTTGATTACCGTCTCGTTATGGAACTCCCATTCCGCCAGATCCGGCTTGTTGGACAAGATTTTCACAGACCGCGCCACATGGGCACCCTGGCCTTCTTGGATTTCCCAGCAATTGAACTTCGCGCCATCCACCTCGATGAATTTCCACGGCCACCAGATCCCGAGGTGATGCAGGTGATCGGAAGGCTGGATGGTGGTGCACTCGAATCCCGCGGGGGTGCGCAGCGGATGAAGGAACGCGCTGGCCGCGAATTTTCCGCCGCCGGCGGGATTCGACAAGGGTTGCCTCTGCCATCCGAGGATCAGGTTTTCGCCGTTCCGGAATTCGAGCCTTTCCTCGCTGCCGGTGGCGGCCATGGGGATCCCGGACATCCCGACAAGCGCCAAGGTGATTGCGCGGAGAGTGCTTGCTTTCATGTGATGGTTCTGACGTGAGCCGTATGATTGCGACATGACTCTGGGTTGGCCGGGATCAGCGGCTTTTCAAGCCTACTTCGGAATCTCCAAGATTTCGATTTTCCGGAATTCGACCGGGTGGCTTTCCGATTGCAAGCAGAAATAGCCTTCGGAGATCACCTTGTCGCCAGCGGCGGCCATGAGCCCTTCGGCGTGTTTGTTTCCGCCGTATTGGGGCTTCGAGTAGGAGATCACTTCCTCGCCGTTGATCAAATGGCGGATCAACTCGCCGCCGCGGACCTCGATTTCCAGGCGCACCCATTGATCCCCGTGGAAGGTCTTCGATTTGGACGAAATGCAGTGGCTGGTTTCAAGCTTGCCGCCGATCTCCACGTGAGTGCCGGGCGTGCAGAGATTACCGGTGGTTCTCTCGCCCGATCCGGTGCCGCCCAGCAGCTGGACCTCAAGCGAAGTCGGGAAATCCTGCCAGATCTCCATCGACTCGGGTGCCTCGCTGTGGATCATCACGCCGCTGTTGCGGAAAGCCCAGCCGGGCCCGCCCTTGAGCTGGTCCCCGGTGAAACGGTATTCAAGGCGCAGCCTGTAGTGGGAATACTTGTTCGCATAGAACAGGTGGCCGAAGCGATTGTCCCATTTTTCATACTGCGAATAGTCCACCTTGAGCACGCCGTTTTCCACCCGGAAGGTGTTCTTGAAATTCTCGCCCAACTCGCAGCCCCGGATTTTGGGTGTCCAGCCCGTCAAATCCTTGCCATTGAAAATCGTTTCCCACTTCCCCTCACCGGAAAAGGCGAGGCTGGAGAAGGCCAGGGATGCGGAAATGAGAAGCAGTTTCATTGATTTGCAGAGACGCGTGCCCAGAGCCGGTGCGGCTTGAGTGACTCTCGATACGCCGTGGGTCCTCCGATCATTTCAATATTTTGCCCGAGCTTCGGCGAACGGGCCCCCGATTCATGATCGGGTGAATGGAGGGCGAATGAGAGGTTCATGGGCCGAAAGGGGAGAATAGTAAGGAAAAGTAAGGTATTTTCCGCTATTGACCTTGACGAAACACGCTTCGGGCCGCCTTGATACCCGCGTAATCCACAAACGCATGCGCCTCCCCATCAGTCCCCGCCCACTCATGCCGCGCGGCATGGGTCAACTCGCCGCCCTTGCATCCGTGGTCATGTTCGCCCTGACCGGCGGCCTGCCGGCCCAGGATTTCGAGGGAAAGAACATCTCACAAGTGACGATTCGCTACCGTGGACCCAAGACGGTGAACGAGGATGTTCTGCGCAACCAGATGACTTCCAAGGCTGGCACCGCCTACCGGACCGAGAGTCTCGACAAGGACATCACGGCGCTTTACGAGTCCGGCTTGGTCGATGACGTGCGTTTCCTCGCGGAGCCCGTTGGCGACGGCGTGAACCTGATCGCCGAAGTCACCACGCGTCCGCTGAGGGGCGGGGTCGGCTTTATCGGCAATACCGTGTTTTCGGACCAAAAGCTGGCGAAAGAGACCAAACTCAAGGCTCGCGGTGTGATGAGCGACGCGGAAATCCTCGAGGCCCGCCGTAACCTGGAAAAGTATTATCAAGGCTATGGTTACCCGGATGTCACCGTCTCCCACCGCATCCAGGCGACTGGCCAGGAAGGCTTGGCCGATCTGATTTTCGTGATTGACGAAGGCACGAAGAACGAAATCCGCAAGATCCGTTTCGAAGGCAACACGGTGTTCACCGACCCGGAACTGCGCAAGGAAATGAAGACCAAGGAAAAAGGTTGGTTCTCATGGCTCACCAAGTCCGGACGCATTGAATCCAACCAACTCGACGAGGACGTGGATGCGATTCTCGACTACTACCGCAGCAAAGGCTACCTGCGTGCCAGCAGCCCCGGTGTCCGCCGCGAGCCGGTCAAGGACGGGCGGGTCGATCTGGTCATCCAGATCAACGAGGGTGAGAAATACACCGTGGACGGCGTGGGCTTCGGCAAGATGACGGTCTTCAAACCGGAAGATCTCTACCCTGCGCTGACCCTCAACGGCAACGATGCCTACAACTCGAAGAAAATGCGTGCCGACATCACCATGATCCGGAGTTATTACGGATCCCGTGGCTACGCCGACGCGTCGGTCAACCCGGACATCCGCGATGCCGGACCCAACCGCGTCACCATCATCTACCGCATCACCGAGGGGTCCCGCTACCGCGTGGGACGCGTGAACATCGCCGGCAACACCAAGACCAAGGACAAGGTGATCCGGCGCGAAGTCCCGCTCAAACCCGGCGATTTCTTCAACACCGTCGAGCTCGAAACCACCAAGGCACGCCTCGAAAACCTGCAGTATTTCAGCGATGTCCAGGCAACCGGAACACCCGGCGGCTCCGGCTACCGCGATGTGGACATTCTCGTCGAGGAACGCGCCACCGGCTCCGTGGGGGTGGGTCTAGGCTTCAGTTCGATCGACAGCATCGTTGGTTTCCTGACGCTGGAGCAATCCAACTTCGATTTGTTCAACCCATGGAATTTCACCGGTGGCGGCCAGCGTTTCGCGATGAACCTGCGCATCGGCTCCGAGCGCTCCGAAGCCAGTGTCTCGCTTACCGAACCTTGGTTTCTTGATCGCCAGCTCGCGCTCGGCGGCGAGTTGTTTTACAAGCAATCCACCTACTTCAGCGACTTCTACGAGCAAACCAACGCCGGTGGCGCCATCTCGCTGCGCAAGCCGCTTGGTGCCAAAGGCTCGATCAAAGGCGAGCTGCGCATGGAAAACGTCGAGATCGACTCGGAGATCGATGAGAACGATTTCGTTGGGCGGAATTTCCCAACCGACAATGGATCCAACTCCGAACTTTCCCAGGAAAAGATCGGTGGCGACTTCTTCCGCAGCGCTCTGGGAGTGAACTACATTTACGACAGCCGCGACAGCGGCATCCAGCCCCGCAGCGGCCACAAGATCGACCTGGGCCTGACCTACGCCGGACTGGGTGGCGATGTGGAGACCATCACCTTCTCCGCCCAAGGCCAGAAATACTGGAATCTGAAGTGGGATTCGATCCTGTCGGTGAATGGCGAACTCGCCTTCGTCGATGGGAGCGGTGAGATTCCGATCTTCGAGCGGATGTTCCTCGGCGGCGGTCGCACCCTCCGCGGCTTCGAGTTCCGCGATGTGGGTCCGCGCGACAGCGATTACACCAATGAAGTCTATGGTGGCAATTCACTCGCTTACGTGACCTTGGAATACACTGTCCCGATCATCGAAACCGTCCGCGCCGCCGTGTTTTATGACACCGGCTTCGTCAATGCCGACAGCTGGGATCCCAGTCCGAGCGATCTCTACAGCGACGTCGGTGTGGGTATCCGCCTCAAGCTCCCGATCAGTCCGCTTCCGCTGGCCCTCGACTATGCGATTCCGGTCTCTTCACCCGACGATGAGGCGGACAAGGGCGGTCAGTTCAACTTTTACCTGAACTACCAGTATTGATCGCCGCAGGGGTTTTTCAGACCCCGTGCACGGCAGTCCGTCACCCCTCACAAGGGGCCGCAGGGATGCTCCGGATCTTGGCAGCGCCGCGTGCAGGGCATTCGGGCGCGCTTGGTTGGCTTGTTGAAATGAGCCGCTGCGGGCAATCTCCTGTCTTGCATCCTGCCATTCAAATCCTGAAACTCCGTCCATGCAACTTCTCGAATTCGAAAAGCCGGTGGCCGAACTCGAACGCGAGCTCGAAAAGCTCAAATCCAGGGCGGCTTCCCAAAACATCGACATGTCGGGGGAAATTTCCATCATGGAGGCGAAACTCGCCGAAACCCGCGCGGGGATCTATCAAAACCTCACTCCCTGGCAGCGGGTTCAAATCGCCCGTCACACGAACCGTCCGTTCATGCTCGATTACGTTTCACTCGCGTTCACCGATTTTTGCGAGCTGCATGGCGACCGCCGCATTGGTGACGACGCCTCGATGCCAGGCGGCTTCGCCCGGATCGGCGGCCTGCCGGTGGTCGTGGTCGGCCACCAAAAGGGCAGGGATACCAAGGAAAACCTCAAACGCAATTTCGGCAGCGCCCACCCCGAAGGCTATCGCAAGGCAATGCGCCTGATGCGACTCGCGGAAAAATTCGGCCTGCCCGTCATCACCTTGATTGATACCCCCGGGGCTTTTCCCGGCATCGGTGCGGAGGAGCGCAACATCGCCGAGGCCATTGCCTCCAACCTCCGTGAAATGATGCTGCTCAGGGTGCCCGTGATCGCCGTGGTGCTCGGTGAGGGCGGCTCCGGCGGCGCGCTCGGCATCGGTGTCGCGGACCGCGTCATCATGCTGGAAAACGCCTACTATTCGGTCATCAGTCCGGAAGGCTGTGCGGCCATCCTCTGGAAACACCGCAAACACGCGCCGGAGGCCGCCGAGGCCATGAAACTCGTCGCTCCGGACCTCGCGAAGCTCGGCTTGATCGATGAGGTCATCGCTGAGCCCTCCGGCGGGGCGCATCGTGACCATCAGGCCACCGCCGAGGCCTTTGAAAAGGTCATTCTCCATCACCTGGGCGAACTCTCCGCAATGCCTGTCCGGAGTTTGCTCGACGCACGCTACAACAAGTTCCGCAATTTCGGCGAGTGGCTCGGCAAGGATTGAAATGCCGCACGTTTACCATCTGCATATCCACTTAATCAAACTTCATTCCAACATACATCAATCATGTCCAATAAACCCCTGAACATCGGCCTTGTCGGAGGCGGCAAAGGTGCCTTCATCGTCCACCCCCATCAAAAGGCCATCCACATGGACGGCACCCGCCGGGTTGTCGCGGGCGCGCTGTTTCCGGATCCGAAGATCGCTCTCGAAGAAGCACGGAACTGGCCCTATCCGATCAAGGGATATGTCTCCTATGATGAGATGATCGCCGCCAACGCGACCGCTCCCGCTGACGAAAAACTCGACTACATCCTCATCGTCACCCCGAACTTCGTGCACTACGATCCTGCGATGAAGGCGATGAAGGCCGGCATCGCCGTGTTCTGTGAGAAACCGCTCTGCCTCAATCTCAAGGAGGCCAGCGACCTGGTGAAAGCCTCGCGCAAGCTCGGAGTTCCTTTCGCCCTCGCCCACACCTATCTCGGCCACTGGACCACCCGCTTCAGCCGCTACATCGTGCGGAGTGGACTCATCGGCGACGTGCGCTGGGTCGATAGTTATTACATCCAAGGCTGGCTCGCCTCCAAGCTCGAAGCCACCGGCCAGCAACAGGCCGCATGGCGGGTCGATCCCAAGCGCGCCGGCGGCTCCGGTTGCGGCGGCGACATCGGTACCCACGCCCTGATGCAGCTTCGCTACGTCACCGGCCTCGATGTCACCGAACTCTCCGCGCAAATGGAAACCTTCGTCGAAGGCCGCATGCTCGACGACCACTTCACCATCTACTGCAAGCTCAGCAACGGCGGCAAAGCCCTCGTCCGCGCCTCGCAGATCTGCATCGGTCATAAGAATGATCTCGGCATCACCATCGCCGGAAGCAAGGGCACCCTGGTCTGGAAACAGGAAGAACCGGAAAAACTCACCATCCACCTGCCCGACCAACCGGACCGCGTTTACTGGCGGGGTGCCGTGACGCCGGGCGATGGCTTCATCCCGAAAAACGCACCCGCCGATCTGATGGCCGAGCCGACCATCCCCGCCGGCCACCCGGAAGCATTTCACGACGCCTTCGCCCGGCTGCACCGCTCCTTCGAAGCTGATGTCCGGAAATGGAAAGCCGGCAAGCAGTTCCTGTGCGACGGCAGCAAATACGCCACTGTCGAGGATGGCTGGACGGGCCTTGCCTTCATCGAAACCTGCCTCAAAAGCAGCGCGAAGAAGGGTGCTTGGACCAAAATGCCGAAGAAAATCTGACGCCGGTGCGGCCCAGTCTAATGGGCCCGCGGATTGAAGTGCGAGACCTCGCGGAGCTTTTCCCACAACGCGCGTTCCTCGGCACTCAACTTCTCGGGCAGGCGGACACTCAGAACGGCGTGGAAATCCCCGCGCTCACCGGTTTTTCCCTTCGG
>JBGSUP010000212.1:0-9534 GCA_041753485.1 Akkermansiaceae bacterium | reverse complement strand
GCGTTTCCTACTCCCATCCCGCGTTGCGAACACGCCCACCGCGATCACCCCGCAGGCCAGCCACACCGCGCCGTGCCGCCATGCACCACCAGCAAAGGCGGCAGCGGCAAAAAGAACCGCCGCGATGACACCCCAGCTGGGTTTTACATCCGCCGCCAACACGCAGCACGCCGCGACCACCGCCGCTGCGAACAAGGGATGCCGGCCGCTGAAATTCTTCAGCCAAGTCCCCGCCAACAACCCGTTTTTCCCCATGGCGGTGGACCTTTCCGAGTCAGGCAGGCCGCTCCGGTTCGTCCTCGTCCACCGGCGGGAGTTCATATCTCGTCGCCCCCCCGATCGGCGGAGGCTCGACCGGCCGGCTTGCCTGCACCGGCCCATCGGTTTCCTCGTCGGCCTTCCACTCATGCAACTTGGCATTCGCATTCGCCGAATGCCGCGTGCCCGGGAATTGCTCCACCACCTGATGCATGATCGCCACCGCCGAGGGCCGGTCTTCCAGCACCTCGTCATACAACTCCGCCAGGCGGAAAAGAAAATACGCCGCGTCGTTCACCTCCCATGCCTGGCTTTCCAGGGCGTAACGGATGGTTTGGATCGCCGATCCCGGATCCTCCAGGTTGTCCTTGTAGATCTTGGTGATTTCCACCCATGGCAAGCGGTTCAATGGATCCGCCGCCGCCGCCTGCTTGAAGGCCTCGATCGCGCCATGATAGTCGCCTTGGGCCATCAACGAACGGGCGTCGTGCATGACGTCTTTCTCCACCATTTCCGCGCTGTCATAGACCGCATGGGTGACCCGTTGGGCGAAAAACGGCAGCAGGTGCACCACGAACAAGATCCCCACCAGGCCAGCACTCAAGAATGTCAGCAGAATCCCGCTGAAGGTCCGCTCGCCCTCGATCCCGCCCAGGTCGGTTTCCTTCTTCGCCAGCAAACCGTCCGGATCGCCTGCCGCCTCGATTTGAATGATCTCCTGCCGCAAGGTCTCCATCTCTTTTCCTTTGTTGGAAAACATCAACCATGCGCCACCGACCAGCACCACCAGCACGAGATACATCAGCCATTTCATGATTGCCTGATCTAGCGGCAATCATCGACCGACCGGAAGCAAAAATTCCGCTCGTGGAGGATTTGCCGCGGAGCCGTGCCACGAGGGGGAATCCGGCTTGCCGCACTCGACGGAGAGCCGGGCGGGTCAGGATCTGCCGGTGTGCCGGACCGGGGCCTTGCGGGCGGCGGCGATTTCGACGATCAGGCGGTGGAGGACGAGGCGGTGGTCCAAGCCGGTGGTGACCAACGCCTGGTCGGCCTTGAGAGTGGCTTCCATGATGTGCTGGAGGTCGGCGAGATTGAAATTCGAGGCGTTGGGCAGCGCGAGAAAGATCGGGAAGACATTCACGCCGCTGCCGTCCTTCTTCTGCGGCAGCCAGGCGCGATCGCTTTCCGGAAGGCGGTTGAGCGCGCCGGAAAATGCCTGGTAAGTGCCGGTCGGAGCCTTGAACCGCTCGACAATGAGCTTCGCCATGAAGAGGTTTCTAACCACACCGATGATCGAGGCGCGCATGATGCCGATGGCGGATTCATCGGCCTCGAGTTGCTGGTCGATGAGTTGGATGGCGCGGGCGGCGTTGCCGTTCTGAATCGCCTTGCCGATCTCGAAGACAACGGCCTCGCGGCTCAAGGGCACCAGCACGTCCACATCGGCCTCGGTGACGGTGCGCCGCTCGGGGCCGAGGAAGAGGTCGAGTTTTTCGAGTTCGTTGCCGATTTGCTGGGATTGCTCGCCGGCGAGCAGGACGAAGACCGCGAGCGCATCCGCTTCAAAGATCAGGCCGAGTTCTCCAGCGCGTCGGGTCACGAGCGCGGCCACCTGATCCTGCCAGTCGTCGCGGCTGGTGTCGATCCGGTCGCAGACCCGCACTTCGGCGGTCTTTTCGATGAATTTCCAAAACCCCCTGCGCTTGTCCACACCCTGGGCGGTGAGCAGGAATTTCACCCCGCCCGGCAAGCCGGCCTCGAGGGTCGCACGCAGGCGCTCCACACCGGCTTCGGTGCGCTGCGAGCGGCCGGTCACGCTGTCGCTGAGGAAATTCGCATTGCGCAGCCAGACGACCTTGTCGCCGCCGAACATCGGGATCGTCTGCAGCGCCTCGACGGTGGAGGCGCAGATGTCAAAGGCGGAGTCCGAATTGTCGGCGATGCCATCGATGGTTTCGTGGGTGAAGCCATCGTCGATTCCGCCGGTGAGCCGGTTGTAAAGCGCTAGGGCCTGCTCACGGACCATGCCGTCATCGCTGCCGACCACCGCGAAGAAACTTCCGGCTCCGGGAGATGGGGGTTTTGCTTTCGCGGCCACGGCGGTTTGTTAATGGCTGGAGCCGACAACCGCAAGCGCGGTGCATGTCCAAACCAGACAAGCTGCAGACGCAGGCCCCGGAACGGATCAATCAATGCGGGGAAAATTGGAGAAATGGACCATGATTTCGATTTTTTCTCCTAGCCCGGCGCGAGATGCGGATTACCCTCCGCGCGACGAGAGAACGGGCGCGCCTGCGTTGCCTGATCTCCACTGAAGCTCCCTTATCGCACCCCATGAATCTGACACTCAAAGTTTGGCGGCAGGCCGGGCCGAATGCCCAAGGCAAGATCGAAACCTACGATGCCGGAGGGATTCCCGAAGAGGCCTCGTTTCTTGAAATGCTCGATATCGTCAATGAGCGGCTCGTGCTCAAGGGCGAGGAGCCGATTCACTTCGACCACGATTGTCGCGAAGGGATTTGCGGCACTTGCTCGCTCACCATCAACGGCATTCCCCACGGCAAGGACCGCGGGGTGACCACCTGCCAACTCCACATGCGGAAATTCACCGATGGCGACACCATCTGGGTCGAACCCTTCCGCGCCAATCCCTTCCCGGTGATCCGCGATCTCATCGTGGACCGTGGAGCTTTCGACCGCATCATCGCCGCCGGCGGCTACGTGGATGTCCGCACCGGGTCCGCGATCGATGCCAATGCGATCCCGATCCCGAAGGATGAATCGGACGCCTCGTTTGACGCCGCCGCCTGCATCGGCTGCGGTGCCTGCGTGGCCTCGTGCAAGAACGCCTCCGCGATGTTGTTCGTGGCAGCCAAGGTTTCCCATCTCGGTCACCTGCCCCAGGGCCAGCCGGAGCGCGACAAGCGCGTGCTGGCAATGGTCCGCCAAATGGATGCCGAAGGTTTCGGCAACTGCACCAACCAATACGAGTGCGAAGCCGCGTGCCCGAAGGAAATCAGTGTCGAGCACATTGCCCGCCTCAACCGCGACTACGCCGTGGCCGCGCTGTGCGAGCAGTTCGTCTGAGGTCGTTTTCCGGCAGCCCGGGTGGAATGGTTGGAATAGGACCCGCTGGAATGCCTCGCACGACTGATGAAACGCCGGATCTTCCCCGCACTTGGCTGTATCTTCCTGCTGGTGGCGTGCTCTGCCGGCGATGAAAACAAGAATATCATGGAAACCAGCAATGAAGCCCCCGCCGAGCCCGCGGGCAAGGTCGTAAAGAGCGATGCCGAGTGGCGGAAATCATTGACGGCGGAGCAATATCACATCCTCCGCGAGGCGGGCACGGAACGCCAGAACGGCGCGGTTTACAAAGAGTTCAAGCACCAGGGAGAAGGTGCCTATCATTGCGCCGGTTGCGGAGCCTTGCTGTTCTCATCCCGCGAAAAGTTCGATTCCGGCTGCGGCTGGCCATCGTTTTATGATCCCGCGAAGGCCGAAAACGTCAGAACCCGCAAGGACACCAGCCTGGGAGTGACCCGGATCGAGGTCACCTGCGCGAAGTGCGAGGGCCACCTCGGCCATGTGTTCGAAGGCGAAGGCTTCAACACCCCGACCGACAAGCGCTACTGCATCAATGGCGGCGGCCTGAAATTCGTGCCGGCAAAGCCAGCGGCTGCCACGGCGCCGCCGAAGTAGCCCGCCATCACCGGCGGTATTGGTTCTGTGGGATCATCCCGAACTGCCCCTGGCCCTGGCCGGCGACGGGCGTGTTCCATGGGATCCTGCTGGTGTCGGAAACAGGGCCCACCGGCTTTTTTTCGGGCTCGCTCGCACATGAACTGAGTCCCGGAGCGGCGGAGACCATGGCGGCGAGCAGCAGGAGTGAAGGACGCTTCATGGGGCGCAGCATAAAACAAGCTCCGGGGCATGCAAGCCCGCGGAGCTTTGAAAATCGAAAATCCTCCACCCGCCTCAGTTGGCGGTCGGCTTGGTGAGAATCACGCGGTCACCCGGCTGGATGCGCACGCCGCTTGAAACGCTGTCGAAATCGATTTCGGCGATGGTCTGGGTGGGCTCGATCGCCGAGGGGGTGACCCGACCGATCATCCGGCCGTCCCGCTCGACCAAGAGGCTGGTTTGTGGGGTGAAACCGGAGTTGGATCCGCCACCAATCACCAGAAATCCCCAGTCCTGATTCACGGCGGTGACCACGGCTTCCATGGCGTTGCGGCCGATGCGGGCATTGCGGTCAATCTCGCGTTTGACGAGCCGGTCCACCTCGGCGCGGTTGGCGGTGAGGACTTTCTCAGCCGTGCCGGCATTCGTTTCCAAGTCCTCCAGTTCAGTCTTGCGGGCCTCGCGGTCGTCCTCGATCTGTTGGATCTTTTCAGCAAGATTATCAAGAGTCACATCCTCGCCGAGACCCTTGACGATGGTGGCGACTTCATCAAGGGTCTTGTTGAGCTGGGTAAATTCCTCTTCCTGGGTTTGGAGTGTGGAGTCCAGCTCCGCGACATCGCGCTCCAGTGCGGTTCCGGACGATTTGAGGGCCTCGATGCCTTGCGTGAGTTCCTCGCTCTGTTGCTGTGCGGCGGACAAGCCGTCTTTTTCCTTTTTGAGCTCGTTTTCCTTCACATCGGCGTTGGCGGCGATGGCCTTGTTATCAGCGATGGTTTTCAAACGCACGACCTCCAACTCCCCGAACTTTCGAGAATGTTCGAGAGTGAAATAACCCGCTCCGAGGGCGACGACAAGGGCGACAACGTAAAGAATGGCTTTCATGGGATTTTCTTGGAATCGGAGGTGGTGAAATCCTGGAGTTTAGTTCGCCGCGGGCGTGGTCTCCTTGGTTTCCTTGATGGCTGCGACAACCCTGTCGCCCACCATCAGCGTGACATCCGGTACGATTGAATCGGGAATGATGCTCGCGGAAGCGGAGTTTCTCTCCACGGCCGTCACTAGCAAGCGGGCGATCGTCTCGCCGTCGCGCACGACATTGAGAGTGGAATTGCCGGTGACTCCGCCGGCATTGCCGGTGGCGAGGGTCACAAAGCCCCACGATGGATAAATCGAACGGATCCGGGTGTTGAGCGTCGGCAGCGACTGGCCGGATGCCACGGTTTCCAGTTTGGTCCGGATCGCGGTGGCCTGGTTTTCCGCCTGAATGTTCTGGGCAAGGAGGTTGGCGAGCTTGGCTTGGGTCGCGGAGATGGACTGCCCGAGTTCCTCAAGTTCGGCTTTGGCTTCGCGCATCTTGTCGGCAAGTTCCGGGAGGTTGCCGACTTGGGCGGTCTTGTCACGGATATCGTCGATCTGCTGTTTGTTCGAGGCGACTTTTGCGGTTTTGGTCTCAATTTGCAGCTTGGAATCCTCGTTGGTCTTTTTCTGGGCGGCGGACTCCTCGGTCAGCTTGACAATTGCGGCATCAACGTCGCCCCGCTCTGTCACGGTCGCGGCGAGGCTTTCCTGGGCGGCCTTGAATCGGGCTTTGCTTTTGGCGAGATTGGCTTTCTGAGTCGCAGTCTCCGCAATCTGCGTTTCGTAGGCGGCCTTGTTTTTGTAAGCGACGAAAGCCGCGAGGGAGAGGACGATGGCGGTGAGGATTCCGAAGACGTTTGCCATGAGTTTGAAAAGTGAGACGTTGAATTCCGTGTGGGCGAACACTAGGAAGTCCCGCTGCGCCTCCGCAACCCCAATTTTTCCAAAATTTTCCCCGCTGCCAACTTCCCGCTCGCTTGACTTTACAAAGCACTCACGGAAGGCCATCGCTGCGGCGTCCATGAAGTCGATCCTCCGCGTTTTCTCATACTTGCGCAATTACCCCGGCCTGGCAGCCGCCCAACTGCTGTGCGCCCTCGGGATGACCCTGGCAGTCTTCGTGTTCCCGAATGCGACGGGCCATGTGATCGACCACATCATCCCCAATCCCGGCCGGCACCACGAGTTTCCCTTTTGGATTCTCATCGCGCTGTTCGGCTTTTTGGCAAAAGACGGCCTGAATTCGCTGCGCATCTTCATCAACAACATTTTCGAGCAGAAGGTCATTTTCGACATCCGCTCGGACCTTTACGCGAAAATCCAGCGGCTGCCGCTCGGCTGGTTCGACACCCGCCGGACCGGCGACATCATGACCCGCGTGGTGGAGGACGTGACCAACATGGAGCGCGTCCTGATCGATGGCGTGGAGCAGGGGTTGATCGCCGCGCTGCAAGTGCTCGGCATCGGCATCTTCCTGTTTTTCCTCAATCCCACCGTGGCCGCATGGGCGACGCTGCCGGTGCCGATCCTCGCCGTCGGCGCATGGATCTACTCGACCAAGGGCCGCGACCGCTACCGCAACCAGCGCGATGCCGCCTCCGACCTCAACGCGCTGCTGCATGACAACATTTCCGGCGTGCGCCAGATCAAGGCCTACGCCGCGGAGGAAGCCGAACACGCGAGGTTCAACCGCTTTTCCGACCACCTGCGCCAGACCACCCTGCGGATGATGAAATGGTGGGCGCTTTATTCGCCCGGCATGTCGTTCCTGCGGATGACCGGCTATGTGCTGGTGCTCGCCTTCGGCGGCGCGGCGGTGATGGAGGGAACCCTCACGCTTGGCGACTTCACCAAGTTCCTGCTTTTCCTCTCGCTGTTCTATGAGCCGATCGACCGCCTGAACTCGCTCAACCAGATGATTCTATCAGGTCGTGCGGCGGCCGACCGGGTGTTCGAAATCCTCGATGCCGGCGAGGAGGCCAACTCGGTGCGGGGAGCCGTCCTGCCGGAAAAAATCGGCGGCCACGTGCGTTTTGAAAACGTCTCGTTTTCCTATCAGGACCAGCCGACGCTGCGCGGCATCACCCTTGATGCGCCACCCGGGCAGACCATCGCGCTGGTCGGTTCCACCGGCGCCGGCAAGACCACCGTGCTTTCGCTGCTGGCCAGGTTTTACGAAACCACCGCGGGAAGCATCACCATCGACGGCATCCCCATCGACACCCTGGCGAAGTCCTCGCTGCGCGAACGCCTCGCATATGTCACCCAGGAACCCTTCCTCTTCAACGGCACCGTGCGGGAAAACCTGCTGCTCGCCCGCCGTGACGCCGCCGATGCCGACCTGTGGCTCGCCCTCACGGCCGCCCACGCGGAGGCATTCGTCCGCGCGCTGCCGCAACAGCTCGACACCAATGTCGGCGAACGCGGCGTGAAACTCTCCGGTGGCGAAAAACAACGCCTGTCGATCGCGCGGGCTTTGCTCAAGAACGCCCCGATCCTGTTGTTAGACGAAGCCACCGCCTCGGTGGACTCCGAAACCGAGCGCCAGATCCAGGACGCGCTCGATCACTTGATGGAAAACCGCACCGCCTTCGTGATCGCCCACCGGCTTTCCACCATCCAGAACGCGGACCGCATCTACGTGCTCGAAAAGGGCGAGGTCATCGAGCAGGGCACCCATGCCGAACTGCTGGGTCAGGGCGGGAAATACGCCGAGCTCTGCCGCAAGTCGTTCCTCACCACGGAAGGACCCGCCACCAACTGACAAATCCCGCGTGCGGCCGCACGCGGGATTTGTCAGTTGTGGGTGGGAGAGCAACCATCCGGCTCCACGGCGCCTCATGTTGGTTCGATTGCCGCGGCGGCTCAGCGGCGGCGGCGCAGCGCGAGGATGCCGAGCAGGCTGAGCAGCGCGCTGGTTCCCGCTTCCGGAATGAAAAAGACGGACGCGTTGCTGTTGAGCAACGCCGACTCCTCACTCGGATAGGGGGATCCGTTGTCCACCCAGATGCCATCCACCCAGTTGCTGATCTTGAGAGAGGTGGTCCGGTTCATCAGGATGTCGGAAACGCCGTCGTTGAACGATGTGACCAGCGGATTGTAGCGGGGATCCGTGTTCAACATGCCTAGATTCACTGAAAAATCAAGCAGGCGCGTTGCGGTCTGGCCCATTGGAATGTTTCCGAAATCCCATGCGGGAACATAAAAGTTTCCAGGATTCTGCACATCGTTGCTGAAGCAATACCATGCCGTGGTGTCCTCGTTGTTGGCGATGATTTCAGGAGTGTATTGGGTGTAGGGGAGGTTCCATGTGTTAGGCTGGAGATTGAGATCGGCCAGTGCGAACTCGATGGTCATCCTCGTTCCAGGCATGTCTCCGACGTATTGGATCGAAGTGTTGAGGGTTTCACCGTGTGAGTTGCTGCCGGGATTCCACGGTCCAATACCGGGGGTGTCGTTGGTGATGGATGCCGAGACCTGGAATGCGATGATTGGCTGATTCGCACCGGGGGCGGCATAGGTGATGCTGGTCACGATTCCCTTGATGGCCAGCGTGCCTGAGGTTCCTCCGCCGAAGTTTGTGGCATTGTCGTGGAATTCGTAGGGCAGCGCCTTGTTGTCGGAGAACCATTGGCCTTGTTTGGCATTCGGGTCCTGGGGACTCGGGCCAGTTCCCGGAGGTCCGACAACGGGAGGACTGGTGATATCCAAGGCGACTGCGGCCCATGTGGTGCTGATGGCTCCGAATGTAGCCAGCAATGTGGCAATCTGTGATTTGTTTTTCATGACTTTCGTGGGGGAGGGGGCGAATGCTGAAACGATCCAACGCAAGGGAGAAACAGCATGATTTTCCGCCTGCTGGATGGGACAATGGCGTGCCACAGGATGGGCGGCCAGTCGGCTGATGAGGGGACAGCAGCGGGCGCTCACTTGCCGGTCGCATTGCATGGGAACGGGCATTCTCCCGCCGCATGGCGACCGCAGACCGGTGGCAGGCCTGATGCGGCGTCCGCCGTGAGCCGGAGGAATTCCGCGAGCACGTGCAAGACGAGTTCAACGCGGTCATGGACGCCGAGCTTGTGGTGAATGCGCTCCAGATGGGTGTGCACCGTGTGTTGGGAAATGCCGAGATCCTGGCCAATGGCGTATTCCGTGGCGTCATTAAACACCGCCTGGATGATCTCAACCTGGCGTCGCGAGAGATCGAGACTGCCGGAAATTGCCCGCCACGCCACATCACTGAGCATGGCGGCTCGGGGGGCGGTGCCTTGCCATCCTGCTTCGGAATGCGTTGGATCCATGGGATTTTTCATGGCGGGCTCCCTCCGGAACTGACGTTAGACGGGAAGCCTAAATGGTCTGCCGGATTGTTGCAAGGAGGCGTTTTTGCCGAGCTCCGGGCTCTCTTGCATGCAGATCGGACAAAAAAACACCCAGCCCCTTGGAGGAGGCCGGGTGAGGTAAAAAATTCTTTCAGGGTGTGGAGTTACCAGCCGCCGCCGCCTTTGC
>JBGSUP010000211.1:0-12827 GCA_041753485.1 Akkermansiaceae bacterium | reverse complement strand
GGTGTTCGCCGCGATGGCCGCCGCCAGACGGTCCATTTCGAGACGGGCGCGGAGCAGTCCCGGATCATCGCGCATCGCCTCGTCGAAGAGCGAGGATTCGGCGGCGTCGAGCATACCGAACGCACGCCACGCAGCGCTGTCGTAGGGATCAAAGTTCATGGCGCGAGAGGCGGTTGGAGACGGTTTCCAAAGCACGGCGCAGGCGGTTCTTGACGGTGCCGGACGGACTCCCGGAAGGCTCGGGGCCGGCCGCATGGGCGTATCCGAGAAACACCGCAAGTTCGAGACAGGTGCGTTCTTCCCGATCGAGTTGGTCCATCGCGGCACGCAGCCGGCGGCAATCATCGGCAGCCAGCACTTTCGGATTTTCGCAGCGCACGGCCGATGGCGACAATGAGTCACGCGTGCTGTCCCTCTTGCCACGCCGCCGGTGCCGTAGGCGCTCGATTGCGAGCTCACGCATGGTGACGAACGCCCACACAAACGGCGGCATCTGGTGGCGGTCATAGTCCGCGGCCCCCTTCCACACCCGCTCGAAGGTATCAAGCAGCAGCTCTCCCGCCTGGCGGCGGTCGCCCAGCATGCGGCACGCAATTCCTAACAAAACCGGGCCCCAGATGCGGTGCGCTTCGGCCAAGGCCGCGCCGTCGCGCCTGGCCATGCCCTGGATCAAGGCCGCCGCCTCGCCGCCCGCATCCTCGCAGAGTCCCGAGGGCAGGACATGGATCGGGCTTGCACCTTCTGCAATCATGGATGCAGGGATAACATGAAACACCCCCGGTGCCGCAATCATTATCCTCCGCCGCCTGCGCCAAGGTGGACTTTCGGCGGGCCGGCCTCAGTCGTCCAGCTCCGGCAGCCTCGTCCCATCGGGAATCTCAAAGGTCTTGTAACGCGAGGATCCGCCTTTTTCCAACAACACGCCGGATTTCGGCAGTCCCAACGATTTCGCGAGAAAATCCCTGAGTTCCGCGTTGGCTTTACCCTCCGTCGGCGGAGCGGCCACCCGCACGCGGAGAATCCGCCCGGCCTGCGCGTCATCCTCCCAGCCGATCCACTCGCTGCGGCGCGCGTTCGGGGTAGCCCGGACTCGAAGTTTCATCGGCCGCAGGGTGCCCCGCATGCGATTTCGTGGCAACGAGCAAAAACGGCGCGGGTCGCAAAGTGCCGAGCATGCCATACTTCGCGATCCGCCATCCGCGGCCGGCCTGCAAGCCGAACCATGCCTCCACCTGTCCGGCCTCCTCCGCACCGATCGCATGGCCGGGATAACACACCACGGACAAGACACCGCCGGGCATCAACAAGGCCGCGGCCGCCTCCATCGCCCGCAGCGTTTCCCGCGCTTCGGTGGTCACGCGATGATCCTCGCCCGGCAGATACCCGAGATTGAACATCACCGCGGAAACCGACTCCGCCGGCGCGTGTTCCGCCATTTCCCCATGGCTGCATGAGTGAAACTCCACCCGGCCGGCCAAATCCGCGGCACTCACCCGCATGCGGGCGAAACGAATGGCGGATTCCTGAATGTCATAGGCAAGCACCCGCCCCTGCGGTCCCACGCATTCCGCAAGAAACACCGTGTCATGGCCGTTGCCTGCCGTGGCATCGATGACGAGGTCCCCTTCACGGATCGTGCCCCGCAAAAGCATCCACGCAAGCTGAGTGGGACGGGGCGGGATCATCGCTTCATCATGCCAGATCCCTGACTTGCACCCTCGCCCACCAATCCTTGAACGCGGCGATGAACGCGTTGTGATCGGCATCCACCTGATAGGCATCGTGGTCCCCGATGGTGGCGAAGCGCATCGTCAGCGCGTAATCCCAGGATTGATCGATGACCGGGCGCGGCATCACTTCGGCGGGCACGGCCCAGCGGCCACCCGCGACCAGGCCGATTCTGAAAAGATCCGCCAAGCCCTGCTCAAAGGCCGCGCGGTCCCCGGGATTCCGATGTTCCTCAGTAAGCCAGAAATAGACGTGATGATCCATGCAGGCTGGCATATCCGCCGGATCCGCGAGCGGCAAGCCCGGAGCCAGAAATTTCGTTTGCCGCCGCACAATCGCCCTCTACGGTTACCCCCACGCCGATGATCCGAACACCCTTCATTCTCTTGCTCGCAAGCGCCTCCTCGCTGATCGCCCAGACCGCACCCTCGGACATCTACCGGTCGGTGCTGCGCATCGAGGCGGCCACCCAGGTGCCGGATTACCAAACACCATGGAACTCCGGGCGTTTCACCGGCGGCATCGGCACCGGTTTCATCATCGGCAACAACAAGATCCTGACCAATGCCCATGTGGTCTCCAACGCCCGGCGTCTGCTCGTCACCGTGCACGGCAGCCCGGTGAAGTATCCGGCAAAGGTCGAGTATGTAGCCCACGATTGCGATCTCGCGCTGCTCTCGGTGGCGGATTTCAAGGATTTCGAATCGTTTCCGCGCTTCGAGTTCGGCGACGTGCCCGAACTCGAATCCCAAGTGCGCGTGATCGGTTATCCCATCGGTGGCGAGCGCCTGTCCGTGACCCGCGGCGTGGTCTCGCGCATCGATTTCCAACCCTACTCGCACACCCGCGCCGACTCGCACCTGGTGGTGCAGATCGATGCCGCGATCAACCCCGGCAACTCCGGCGGTCCAGTGGTGCAGGATGGCAAGGTGGTCGGCGTCGCCTTCCAGGGCCTCACCAAGGCCGACAACACCGGCTACATCATTCCCACGCCGGTCGTGCGCCGCTTCCTCAAGGACGTCGAGGACGGAAACTATGACCACTACGTCGACCTCGGGATTTCCGAGTTTCCGCTTCACAACTCGGCGATGCGCCGCGCGCTCGGCCTGCCAAACGACAACAAGGGGGTGCTCATCACCAACATCGTGCCCAACAGTTCCAGCGATGGCATTTTGAAACCCGGTGACGTGCTCGTCTCGCTCAATGGCCACGGCGTGGACAGCGCCGGGATGATCGACATGGACGGCGAGGTTGTGAACCTCAACGAAATCGTCGAGCGCAAGTTCACCGGCGACAAGGTGGCCGCGCGTTTCCTGCGGGATGGCAGCTGGAATGATGTGGAGATCGAGTTGAAGCCGCTGCGCTGGTCGCAGATGTATGCAATCCAATACGAGAAAACCCCGCGCTATCTGGTCTTCGCCGGCCTGGTGTTCCAACCACTTGACACCAACCTCTTCGCCACCGCGAGATTCGACGATGTCACGGTCCGCCGGCTCTACACCGATTATGTTCCCAAGGGCCTGTTCAATAAACACCGGGACATCGTGATCCTAACCCGCGTCGAGAGCGATCCGGTCACCAGCCATCTCGGTAGTTTCGCTGGCCATGCGCTGGACAAGATCAACGGCGTGGAAGTCACCGATCTCAAGCATGCGCACGAACTGCTCTATCCGAAGGATCCTCCGGAGTTTCATGTGATCGAATTGTTTGGTGCCACCCGGCCGATCATCATTCCCTCGGCCGCAGTCGCCGAGGCGAACCGGCGCGTGGCTGCGAATTACGGCATCGGCCGCCTGGAGAACCTCGTGGACTGATCATGTCCCGCGCCGGCATCGCCCTGGGATCGAATCTGGGCAACCGCCATGCGCACCTGCTCGCCGCAACCGATGGTCTGCGCGCGCTGGCCGTGGCCGGGGAACCGGTGCTGACGGCGCCAATCTATCAGACGGAGCCGCGTTTCTGCCCGCCGGATTCGCCGGAGTTCCTCAATACCGTGGTGGAAATCGAATATGCCGGGACCGCCCTCGAATTGTTCGCGGCAACCACCGCCATGGAATGCCGGCTCGGCCGCGCCCGCAGCGGCCTGCGCAACGCGCCGCGGGTGATCGACATCGACTTGCTTTACCTCGGCGATGAATTGCTCCGGCACGGCCCCGTGATTCTTCCCCACCCGCGAATCGGCGAGCGCCGCTTCGTGCTCCAACCGCTGGCCGACATCCGGCCCGACCTCATCCTGCCGGGACAGCGGCGAAGCATCGCGGAGATGTTGGAGAACCTGCAGAGCGACGAAGCACCGCTCTCAAAGTGCGGCTGAGACGTCAGCAACCGGCTTCATGCTCCATCCCAACCGCTTGAAACCAGGCATGACAGCACCAGCGCCACCCTTGCCGCCTGGCCAAAGCCGTGCATGATGACTGTGATGAGCGACTGGAATTTCATGACCGTGATCATTGTGGTGGCGCTGTTCCTGCTGTGGAATCTGGAATTCGCCGCCACCCTGTTCAACCTCAAGGCCTTCCCCGGGAGCGTGCCGGCCGAACTCGCCGATGTGATGGACGCGCCAAAACTCGAACGCGCCCGCGAATACCTTGTCGTCAACGCTCGCTTTGAAATCATCCACTCGGTTTTTTCGCTCAGCGTGCTGCTCGTGTTCTGGTTTGCCGGCGGCTTCGGTTGGCTGGACGCCCTGGCACGCTCACGGGTCTCCGGCGAACTGGCGGCCGGCCTGGTCTTTCTCTCCGCCATCTTCCTTGGTCAGGCGCTCCTCTCGCTGCCGTTCTCAGCCTATGGCACCTTCGTGATCGAAAACCGCTTCGGCTTCAACCGCGCCACGCCCGCCACCTTCATCACCGACCGGCTTAAAGGCCTGCTGTTAGCCGCCCTGCTCGGCCTGCCGCTGGCAGCGGCGGTATTGTGGATTTTCGGCAACGTGCCCCACGCATGGCTCTGGGCCTGGGGCGTGGTGACAGTCTTCCAGTTGCTGCTCACCTGGCTCGCGCCCTCGCTCATCATGCCGCTGTTCAACAAGTTCACCCCAATGCCCGACGGCGTCTTGAAACAACAGATCGAGGCCCTCGGCACGCGCTGTGGCTTCCCGCTCGACGGCGTCTTCGTCATGGATGGCTCGAAACGCTCGACCAAGGCCAACGCCTTCTTCACCGGCCTCGGCAAACGCAAGAAAATCGCCCTCTTCGACACCCTGATGGAGAAAAGCAGCAGTCCCGAGCTGCTCGGCGTGCTCGCCCACGAAATCGGCCACTTCCGCCGCGGCCACATCAAACAACGGCTCGCCGCAGGCATCGTCCAGAGCGCCGCGATCTTTTTCCTGCTGGGCCTTGCCACCGATCCGAACGGCGGATTCGCCCGCGTTCTCTTCACCGCCTTCGGCGTGCCAACGATCTCGCCGCACGTCGGCCTGGTGCTCTTCGGAATCCTGCTGGAACCTGTTTCCAAGGCGCTCGGCGTGCTCTTCAACGCCTGGTCGCGCCGCCACGAATTCGAGGCCGATGCCTACGCCGCCGAAATGACCGGCGACGGCGGGCCGCTTGCCTCGGCGCTCAAGAAGATGACCGCCGATCACCTCTCCCACCCCACGCCCGCCGCGCTGCGCGTCTGGCTCGACTACTCACATCCGCCACTGCTTCAGCGCCTGCAGGCGCTCGCGGCACCGGCACCCGGAACCCGCGCGTGACACGAAACTCCGGGAAAGAAGCGCTCGGCCCGCGACTATGGCTTGCTCAGGCTGACGGTGCCTTCTCCCAAGGAATACCATCCGGCGGGGATGCCTGAAGATTCACGATACTGCTCGGAGGTATTGGTGCCGGTAATCGCGGTCGCGGTTTCCGTGTTCAGGATGCACCTGAAACGGAGCCCCCCAAACACGGTGTTCATGGTCCAGTCCGCCTTGTAAGGATTATAGGGATCGTACGAAACGAGGGCGAAAGGAGTCGATTCGGATGTGACCGAATACGTCATGATGCCGCCAAGGCCTTGTCCATCGAATTGAAAGGTCAGAGCGCCGGTTGCGCCCAAAGTCATGATCAAGGTCCGATTCGCGAGCAATTCCTTATCCGGAGCCAGCGCGTCGGGATACGTCACGAGTGAAACATTGTAGAACGCGCGGGACACGGGCTCCCCGTCGATGATGATGCGGTTCGCACCGGGCCGCCCCGCTGCCTGATAGAGCGTGCTGGGGGAACCCCACGACTGCAGCTCCGCGCTGCGGCGGACGGCGAAGAGCGAGCCTCCCGGTTGCGGTGCGGCGAGTTGATAGATCACATTGACACCCGGATTCACTTCCAGACCGCCGGGAAGCGCGGTGCAAACCGGCAGCCTCCACGCGTGTTCGTCGAAAGCCAGCGCCGCAGGATCGCTGCGTTGGAAGCTCACGCTGTTGATGGTGGTGGTGCCCGCGCCTGCGGCGATGATGGTGTCGATCACGCCGCGGCTGGCGGGATCGGTGACCAGGCCGAAGACGGTGTAGCGATTGTCGAAACTCGGGACCGCGAGACTTCCCGTGAAGTAGATCTGGCTGCCGTTGGTGTGGCGGACACCACGGTTCGCCATCGAGAGCACGTAAGGCACATGGGTGAGAGCGGGATGAAACTCATCGCGGAACTCGTAGCCAGGCCGGCCGTTGGCACCGCCCGTGCCGGATCCCGTTTGGGCAATCTTGTAGCTTGGATTGCTTTCCACCCGGAAGAAAGTCTCCCCGGCATACAGGGGCTTGCGGATGACGGCTCCGGTGATGGGATCGATCCGCGTGCGCGTGCCCTGCGCCAGCGTGATGAAATTGGCCACCGTCTGCGGTGCCTTGTCGTATTGCAAGGCCACTTCCACGTCGCCACGGGTCGTTTGAAAGGTGGCGAGCAGCTCCGCCCGCAACGGTGCCGCCAGCAGAATGAAGAACAGAATGGGTTTCACCGGCGGAAATCCAGCATCGCAAGGCACGCTGCGCAAGTTTCCTATGCGCGATTTCCTTGGCCCTCAGCGCCGCGAGACCCTGATCCGCAGGAAGCAGGTTCCCGCAGTGTCAAGCGGCAGTCTGGCGGCACGAGTCTGGAGATTACCATCGGTGGCGATCAACTCATCGGTGAACCCGGACGGCGCGCCGGGCTCGCCGGGGGCCTTCCAGTTGCCCATGACCGGGCAGGCCTGCGGGGTGATCACGAGGTCGCCGAGCGAGGTGTCGATCTGATAGGAAAGGACGAAATGGGTGGCACTCGCCTGCGGAGCAGGCAGGCGCGAAGCCGGATCATTGGCGCTGAGCGGCGAGCCGCCGAAGGCGTATTCAAGCAGGTTTGGCCGACCGTCGTGGTCATGATCGCCGTTCGGATCAGCGAGGGTGCCGGCGGCAAGGCCATGGGCAACTTCAAAACCCGCGGCCCAGTTGGTGAAGGCGGGCACGGGTGCCGGAGTGACGGTGACGGTCTTGCCGGGACCGTAGGCGAACCACCGGCAGCCCACATTCGGACGGACACGCAAAAACCACACCGCACCGGCGACCAGCGGTGTACCCGCAGTCGTGCCGTCGAGCGTGAACGAGGTGGCGTCCACACCAAGCGTGGTGGTCACCGCGTTGGTGACCTCGCTGGAATTGGTGATCGTGATGTCATCAATGAAAAATCCGTAGTTGGCGTCAGTGCCCGGATAGTTGCCCCCGCCGCTCTTGAGGATGAAACGCAGTTTGACGACCTTGCCGGCATAAGCGGCAAGACTGATGCTGCGGTTGTTCCACGCACTGTCCCACTCGGCGGCGCTGCCGCTGTAATTGACTCCCGTCCGGCTCGCCAGGGTGGTCCAGGTGTTGCCGCCGTCGGCCGAGATCTGGGTCTCCAGGGTATTGGTGTAGTATGTGAAACGCGCGCGATCGGAATAGTTCAAGCGGCTGGTGGCTTGCGGAATGATCTCGCGGTCGGTCATGAAGGATTGGTCGGCCCACACGCCGAAGGGAAACGCGAGTTGGAAGGCTTTCGCCCCGCTGCGGACGAGTGCGGTCTGGCGGAGATTGTAGCCTGCGGAAACGGCGGCCGTGATGCGGGGCGCGGGCCAATCTTCGGCACCTTCGGTCCAGTTCTGCTGGACGACCGAGGAGACCTGCACCTGATAGGAGTCGGCTTGTGCGATCGGATTGAAGCCATAGAGTTCCCCACCGGCCGACGGATTGTCGCTGCCGGCGATGGTGATTTCCTCGCCAAGAATATCGGGATTGAAGATCACCACCGTGTAGGATTTCGAGGTGGGGACGCCGTTGCCCTTGATGCCGGAAACCGTGACCACGCAGGGAACATCGGCGGTGATCGAGGTCGGCATGCCGCTTGGTTCCCAGACGATGGTATTGTCACCATATCCATTGTCCGTCCGGGAAACGACGGTGAGGGCCACATTGCTGCCGTTTCGGCTCATGCTCACGACCGCCGTGCTGAAATCCGCTCCGGGGTAGGACAGGGACCAGCGTGCGGGCACCAGAGGCGCCGGCGCATAGCCCTCATTGGGCCAGGCGACGAATTTCGCCGGAGGCGTGGCCTTGAAATCACCGATCACCCAGAGGCTGTTGGTCGCGCTGAAGGTCCCGCTGGCCGGGATGTCGCCGGTCGCCATTTCCCGGGCCTGCGGGTAGAGCAGCCAGCGGCGGTGACCCACGATCTGGTTGCCACTCCCGGGATCCGCCATGTAGCCATCCGTGGCTGCGGGACCATAAGATCCCATTGCAAGATTCGAGGCCCCCGCCGCCTCCCGGCCGTCGGCACTGTAAAAAATCCACGAACTTGGCGGGTAGTGGTTGAGTGTGCGGTTCGCCGACATCATCAGGGCCGCCTTCTGGCACTTGGCGGACTTGAATTCACTGAAAACGATGTCACCAGGCAGTCCGGCCAGGGTGCGGTAGTAGTTGATCCGGCGCCGCACGTCTTCCTTGAAGGCCGCGCTTGTGGTGCCTGCGAGGCCGGATGACACGCTGCCGGTCCAACCCAGGTTGGCGGCGTAGTTTTGCGAGGCCTGATACACGCAGTTGTGAAATGCCAGGACATCACGGCGATCATTTGAATTTACCGAAAAACCAGCCGCCGCGCCTGGATTCGCAGTTCCCGGTTGCCAGGCGTGAACAGGCAACGACAAACCCACACCCAGCGACAGCAAGGCGCGAAATATTTGAAAAAACGAGTGACAGCAAGGGATCCGCACAATATTTTTTGGGAAAGCCCATGAATTTTGCCAAACTTTTACGAAAAGTCAACCCAAAGGGATCATCTGGTTTACATTGATGATTTGATTGGTGTGGAAAGCGATGAATAGATTCCGCCCGGAGTTCCCGCAGATGGATGGAACCGGCGAAGAGGTGGAGGGTGGGGTCTCCAGTCAAATTCATTCGCTTCTCTGGAAGATTGGGTCACCAACCTTCATCGTTCAAGCGATTCCCTTTCGCAGGTCCCTCAAGCTCCACAAAGCCCGGTTCGCAGGCGTGGCGTCTCCCTTCAACTTCCTCGCTCCATCCCTGCGCTTCGGACCGAAACGATCCCTCGCACTCGCAAAGGCCTCGTTCACGAACTCCTTGCTGCCGATCACCGCGCCGTCCGTGAAATAACGAATCCGGCAATACAACATCTTTGCGGGTCCCAGATCCTTCAGAGCCGTCTCGTTGTCCTCACTTTCCAGCAACTCCGCCGTGTTCTTGGTGGTCTGACCATGGCCTCTTGCCGATTGGGAAACTTCGGCACGCCCGGGCTTCCTACCGATCCCCAGTCCCATCATGCGACGATACAATCGCGAAACCTCTTCCCATCTTCCCGCGTCGTATCCCACGCCCCGATCACAAAAATACGCCCTCACCAATCCCTCCCGCGCCCTCTTGCCATTTCCCTTCTTTCCGCCGGTCGCTATGTCTCACCCGCACTGGTGGAGCAAGTAGCGCTCTCCGCCGGTGAATGATGCGGTAACAGGAAAGCTGCGCGTTTCCCAAATAATCAAGGAGTCCGAAATTTTTCCTCTCGTGGCTTGCGGCGGGCGGGATACCTGCCATTCTGCGGCAGTTTGCACCCCCGGCCATGGATTTAACCAGCACTTCATCCCAGAGCGTCATCACCTGCCGGAACAGCCAGGGCACGGAACTGACGGCCAATCTGCTCCGGATCAAGCGCTACTCGGTCGTCTTCGAGGTCTATAATCCCTACAGCATCCTGCAGTTGTCCGAGGTGCTCTCGGACTTCCGGATCATGGCCTCCCGCCGCCTGCTCTACCACGGCAAGGCGGTGGTCAGCAACCTGCTCAACACCGGTATCGTGCTGGTTTGCGAGGCGATGCTCGACGAGGGCTGGGTGGAGGTGGATTTCCTCTCCGGCGTCAGCACCGGCACCTCGGACGCCGGCGGTGATCTTTGCAGCCAGTTCGCCAATTTCATGGGCGAATGGAAATCCGCCAACAGGGTGCACGATCCGTTCAAGCTGGTGGTGGCGGATCTCGCCAGCACGCTCTCCGGCGTCCAACACTGGTTGACGGGCATCGACGTCGGGATCCGCACCACGGTGACCCGCCGCCGCGACGATCTGGAGCACGAGATTTTCTCCGGCATCGAGGGCCGGGTGGTCGAGGAGGTGCTGCCCTCGATGCAACGCTTCGAGGACGTCTCGGTGGAGGTGGGCGAGGCGGAGGTGGCGGTGCACAAATCCTACGTGCGGCGTGAGCTCCACCCGATCGTGTTGTGCTCGCCCTTCCTTTACCGGACTTACACCAAGCCGCTCGGTTATGCCGGTGATTATGAAATGGTGAACATGATGCTGCGCGATCCTTACGAGGGTTCCACCGCGTTTGCCAAGCTGCTCAACTTCGCCCTGCTCAACACCGAACCGGTCGTCGCCCACCGCAACCGCATCGAGTTCCTGATCGAAAAACTCCGCTCGGAATGCGTGCGCCGCGCCGCCCATGGCAAAACCCGGATCCTCAATCTCGCCTGCGGCCCGGCCATGGAAGTCCAGCGCTTCCTCCGTGAATGCCCGGAGAGCGACCTCGCGGAAATCGACCTGCTCGACTTCAATGCCGAGACCCTCGAATACACCCGAGAGTGCCTTGGGGAGGCTCGCGCCGCCGGCAGCCGCAAAACCCAACTCCGCTACTTGCAGCGCTCGGTCCACCAACTCCTGCGCGCCGCCACCCAGGGCGGCGAAGAGGAGTTTACAAACTACGACTTCGTCTATTGCGCCGGTCTTTTCGACTACCTCTCGCAACGTGTCTGCAAGCGCCTCGTCGAGCTCTTCTGCACCATGGTCAAACCGGGCGGCATCATCATCGTCACCAATGTCGCCACCAGCAATCCGCGCAAGGCATGGATGGAATACGTGATGGAGTGGAATCTCATCTATCGGGATGAAGCCGACATGAAGGATCTGGTGCCGGAGGGGCTCAAGCTCAGGGACAGCACGGTCGGAGCGGATGCCACCGGAGTGAACCTTTTCCTCGAAATCGAACTCGCCAATGGCTGAAACCGCCGCCATCCCGCTCCCTGCGGACGGCGATCTCCGCCGCGCCTTCCGCGATTATGAAAACGGCATCGCGTTTGCAAACGCCCGCCGCGCCGCCGCCATCGCCGCCCTCTTCATGCTTGTCGGCTGGTCGCTCGACCTGATCATACTATCCGAACACGCGGCCGGTTTCCTGCTGATCCGCGCCGCCTGTGCCATTCTTCTCGCAGGCATCTTCCTGCACCTCGGAAAAACCGGCGGCTTCGTGAAGGCCAAAGTGATGGCGCAGGGCATCGCCCTGCTGCCGATCATCTCGATCTGCGCCATGATCGCGATCACCGACGGCGGCAACTCGACCTACTACGCCGGCCTCAATCTGGTGCTCGTCGGCTTGTCGCTGCTGCTGCGGTGGACCTTCCTCAACTCGCTCGGCATGATTGGCGCGTGTTTCGCCTGTTATGCCCTGAGCGTGTGGATTTCGCCGGTGACTCCTGACTTCGATATTCTCTTCGGCAATGCCTACTTCCTCTTCGTCACCTCCGTCTTCGTGATGGCCGGCAGTTACTTTTATGAAAACCTGCGTTTCCGCGAGTTCTGCCTGCGCGACGAGGTGGAGCACGCCAAACAACTGCTGGAATCGCAGAACCGGCAACTCAGCGAGCTGGACGAGGCGAAGACCCGTTTCTTCGCCAACATCAGCCACGAGCTCCGCACCCCGCTCACCATCATGCTCGGCATCACCGAGCGCCTCAAAATCGTGCTTGGCCGCCAAAGCGGTGAGCCTGTCGTCCAGGAAATGACGACCATGCTCGAACAAAACGGCCTGCGCCTGCTCAAGCTCATCGACGACTTGCTCGATCTCGTCCGTTTCGACACCGGCCACGGCGAGGTCAACCGCCAGCCCACCCCCATCCACCCGCACTTCGACGGCCTGCTCCGCTCGCTCCGCCACCTCGCCGAGCAGGACCGCGTGGCCTTGCTCTGGGACTGCCAGACCGATCAGGAATCCATCCAAATGGACCGCGACAAGTTCGACAAGATCCTGCTCAATCTGGTCATCAACGCGATCAAGTTCACCCCCTCCGGCGGCACCATCGAAGTGAAAGTCAGGGTCGCGGAAAACCTTTTGCAACTCAGCGTGGAGGATACCGGCGTGGGCATCCCCCCGGATGTCCTGCCACGGATCTTCGAGCGCTTCTGGCAGGTGGACACCTCCTCCACCCGCAAGTTCCAGGGTGCCGGCATCGGCCTTGCCCTGGTCCGCAGCCTCACCGAAGCCATGAGCGGCACCGTCAAGGTGGACAGCAAAGTCAATCAGGGCACTACCTTCACCGTGGAGTTCCCCGCAGAGCCCGCCATGCCCGCCGCGGCGGATCCCGAAGACCCGCTCAAGGACGGCGGCAACATCGCCCAACTCCACCGCAAGGCCGCCATGTCCATTCCCGGAAAAATGGACCAGCGCCCGGCGAACCCGCCGGGTGCCATGGGCCAAATCCCGCCGCCCGTGATCGGCCGCTCCAGTGGCACCCGCCCGCTGGTCCTGATCGCCGACGACGAACCCGACATCCGCCGCTTCCTGCGCATGCAGATGGAAAACGTGGATGTGATCGAAGCCAGCGACGGTGCCGAGGCCCTCGAACTCGCCCG
>JBGSUP010000210.1:0-11889 GCA_041753485.1 Akkermansiaceae bacterium | reverse complement strand
GTCGCTTAAAACCCGCCCGGGCGCAATCTGTCTCTTCAAAATGCCCCGGAACGGAAACGACACAGGCAAAGAGGCAATGAGGAGACCTGACTCCATACTTCCAACCCTGTGGCGGCGGTTGCTTGTGGCAGGGGAAAATTCTAGAAAAATGAAAAATCAAGCCGCTGCCCGCCCTACCAGCGAGCGTTCCCGAATGCCCCATGTCGGGGAAAGGCGCTTGCTGAATCGAGGGCTTTAACGCCGGAGCGGTTTGTGGTCGGCACCCCCAGAGACGCTTTCGCGGGCTGAGCGGCTCACACACCGCCCATCTTGAATCTCGAATTTCCTGATGATTTCGGTCTCTCGTGACGGACTGTCAAGTTTGTTTTCTGATAAAGTTCCTGGAGCTTTTTATTGCGAATTCCTCTTCGCCGCCGCCACGACAAAAAAGCCCGACCCCACCGCGTCCACAGACCCAGGGCCGGCGGTTGAGGTCAGGGATCACAAGAAGCGCCGGCCAAAGACCCGCGCCCCGCGCATCCCTGACCATCTGCCCGTCCAACGCGAGGAAGTCATTCCCGCCGAAGTCCAACTGGAGCCCGCCGCCTTCCGCCGCATTGGCGAGGAAGTGCGCGAGCAACTCGGCTTCAAGCCCGCCGAGTTCTACCGCGTCCAGCTCGTGCGGCCCAAATACGTGCGCATCGACAATCCCGTCGCCAAGCCCGTCATCGCGCCGCTGCCGCCATCCCTGCAAGAGCGCTGCATCGCCACTCCCGGCCTGATTGCCGAAGTCGTCGAAAACCGCTTCGTCTGCCACCTGCCCTACTACCGGCAGGAGGAAATCTTCACCCGCCTCGGTGTGCACATCCATCGCAAAACCCTCTGCGACTGGACCCTGCTCGCCTCCGACTGGCTGTCCATCATCTACCGCGCCATCCAATACGAACACTGGCGATGTCCCTACCGGCAGATCGACGAAACCCCCATCCGCTATCTCCAACCCGGCACCGGAAAAGCCCAATTGGGCTAACTCTGGACGTCCAACATCACCGGCGGCAGCGTCTTCTATCACTGGCACGACGGCCGCGACGCCGCGGGTCTTGATGCGCTCTTCGAAAAGCAGGAACCGCAACTCGCCGACGAGACCGTCGAGCAACTCGCGCGCATCATCCAGTGCGACGGCTACAGCGCCTATCCCGCATGGGCGAAGGACAAGCCGTGGATCAAGCTCATGGGATGCCACGCCCACATGCGTCGGAAGTTCTTTGAAGCCACCGAACAATCCCCACGCCTCGTCGCCTGGATCCTGCGCCAGATCGCCCACCTCTATCATATCGAGCAAAGGTTGCGTGATGCCAAAGCCGGTCCCGTCTTGCGCCAGTCCGTGCGCGCCGCCGAAAGCCGCATGATCCACCAGCGCCTTCACAAAACCATCACCCTGTTGGCCAAGCGCCGCATCCTGCCCAAGAGCAAACTCGGCAAAGCCATCCATTACGCCCTGCGCCAGTGGCCGCAACTCGAACTCTTCCTCGCCGACGGCCGGGTCGAGATCGACAACAACCTCGTCGAGAACGCCATCCGCCCCACCAAGCTCGGAGCCAAGAACTGGCTGTTTTTGGGCAACGTCCAATCAGGCGACAAGTGCGCAATCCTCTACACCATCGTCGAGAACTGCCGCCGGCTCGGCATCCACACCCGCGAGTATCTTGAGGACGTGCTGACCCGCCTGCCCGCCATGAAGGCCAGCGAAGCCGCCAGCCTCACCCCGGCCAAGTGGCTCACCGCCCGCACTGCCAAGGCCGCCCGGCAGGCAGCCTGATCATAGATGTCATAGAAATCGCATACTATGACCGCTATGAATGCCGCGTAGCAAACGCCTATGCACGGCGCTTCGGACCCCGTTTACGTTTTCCGATACCTGGAGCTTTTTATTGAGGATGATCCACAAGGCCTGCGGATACCGCGACCTGGAGTATCTCGAACTCAAACTCCGCCATCGTTCCGTCATGCGTTGACGACGAAGAACCATTTATTTGTTAAGACAACAGAAAAGTCACGAAGCGCCAAAACCATTGTTGATTAAAGGAGAATAAATATAATCTAATGGACCTCTGAGTAAAAATGGAATCCATGAACGAAACTCACGAATCCATACAATATTGCCACTTTCTCCACTCGCGTTCATCTCGAAATAGCTTTTTTCATACGCAATGAAAAATATTAAAAAATAAACCACTAAAACAATAAATATAATTTTGAATATTTTTTGTGACTTGTTATTTATCATATCCATTATCTTTATCATCATCGCAGCAACAGTAGCATTTTAAAGTAATAACTGTTTCTATTTTAAATTCAGTCGTAGCTGCGCCGCTCGGAGAGTCCGGCCCCGGAAAAGTCATCCCTGAATTCGGAGCTGTGGGGCGATAGCAGAGTGGTCCGTCGCCAAACTTTTGAGCCACCATTCCTTCACCAGAGGATAGATGCCAACTCGGAATTTTTCCTCTACTTTTTTGAAGTTGTAAAGATTTCCCGCTAGATTTACTGGTTGTCCATTTAGTTAGTGTGACCTCTGAGTATGTGAACTTTGTTTCATGGGAATCGCACTTTTTCTCACATGGCACTTGTCTACAATCGTCCTTGAGTTCGCCAAAAACCTCTTTCTTTGTATAAGCCTTGTAATCTCGAAATGCAATTCCAGCGCATTGGGTTTCATTAGTTATCTTAGATTCGTCGACCTCAGGCACCCAATCGGGTTGGCCTGGCAAGGAAATTGTTGGGCCGGGCCCTGGTCTATCAACCGGAGGAAGATTTGGGCCAACGGTTGCAACTGGCTCTCGTCCGAGATAATCAATCAAAAAATTTGGGCTATTGAATACAAAACCATACAGGTTCAAACCACCCTTTTCGCCAATGGGATCCTTCGATGGCCAGCGGCCTGTCAACGGATCATACCATCTGTATGTGTAGTAGTAGAGCCCGGTTTTAAAATCTATCGGTTTTGTTGAAAAGCGATAGGCGAACAAGGGCGCTATGGCATCATCGGTGTCCACGACCGTGTTCCCGAAAGGGTCATACTCGAAGTGGGCGGCGACATCACCGTCAGCCTCAAGATATTCGCTGATGTTGCCGTTGCCGTCATACGTCGGATAGTAGGTGTTTGCGCCCTGCTTTTCCGCGAGGAGTCCGCCAACGCCGCCCGCGCCTTGCAGGGTGCCACTGAGGTCGAGGCCCCAGGTGCGGGTGGTGAGCGCGGTGCCGGTGTATTCGGCGATGCAGTTGAAGCCGTCGTAGAGGTAGAGGGTGGTGGGCGAGCCGGTCACGCTTCTTGAGATGCGGCGGGAGAGCGCGTCGTAGGTGTATTTGACGATGGAAATGGCGCTGGTGCCTGTGCCGCTGAGCACCTCGATCAGCCGGTTTTCGGCATCCAAGACGAGGGTGCTGTTGGCAGTGGGAGAGACAGGCAGGGAGCCCTGGGTCATGTTGCCGTCGAAGTCGTGCTTGGGTTGGATGGTTGTGCCGCTTCTGCGGATGCCGGCATACTGGTTGAGATCGTTGGCACCGGGAGAGGACAATACCGGAGTGGGGCCACTGCTGACGGAGCCGAAGTATTCCGTAAGACCGTTGGTGGCCGGGGTGAAGGTGGTTATCCCTGCCACGGTGGTGTAGGTACCCTTGGCGGAAGTGAGGCGGTTGCCAATGGTGTCATAGGCATAGACACGATCCGGTGAATCAGCCGTACGGGTGTCGTCCGCACTGGTGACCTGGCCGAGATTGTCATAGTCCCATGAGGTGGTTTGGCTGGCAGCGGTGCCTGTCAGATTGAAGGTGGTTTGCACCCCCATGCGCTGGCCCAGATTGTTGACACCTCCGTTCACTGCGGAGTAATCATAGGCGGAACGCACGGTGGTGTCAGCAATATTCTGGATTGAGACCAAAACATCGCGGGTGGCCTCGTAGGTGCGGATGGTTTTGAGGATGTCGCCGTTTTTGGTGAGGGTGTAGGGCATGAAGTCCTGCTTTAGCGTGCCGCCTGTTGGCGCGGTGGTGGCACCGACGCGGGGCGCGCCCGCAACGGTAGCCTGGGTGTAAGTGTAGCCGTAGGTGAAGGTATCCGCGGCGTTGTAGTCGTGCGGATTGTCGGTTGTGGAGGCATCCGGGACGACCCCTCCAGCGACGGTTTCAAGAAAGCCGGTGGTGGGGTTGTATCCATAGGATGCCTGATGCTCGGGCAGGTCGGCACCGGAGATTCCGAGTTCCCAGCCGGTGTCGCGGCCAAGGGAGCGGTCGCGGCGGTCGAGGACGCGGGTGAAGGCGGACTGGCCGGGGAGGGGGTAGGTGATGGTTTCCTTGTCCACACCGAAATCGAGGTCATCGGCGTATTCAAAGACGGAGGTGGCGAGGCCGTTGCTGACACTTTTCCGGCGGCCGAGGGGTTCGTAGGTGATGGCGACGGCCGGGGTGGCGGTGTCCGCCGTGCTGGTGAAATCCGCGTAGGCGTTGTTCATCGAGGCAAGGGCGGCGGTTTTTTGCTCGGCGGTGCTCGCGGGATTGGCTTTTACGGTGTTGTAGGTTGTGCGGGCGGCTAGATAGCTGCCGTGCAGGGCGGCTGAGGTGAAGTAGGCGGTGCGGGTGAGGTAGCCGTGGTTGTAGGTGTATTCCGTAACGATGCCGCGCGCCGAAGTGCGGGTTTCGAGACGGCCCCCGGGCGTGTAGGTGTAGGATGGGCCTTTTGAATCGGCATCGAGCTTGGAGAGAAGCAGACCGGTGGTGGGGGAATAGTTCCAGGTAGTGATGGAGGGAGCGCCGCTGGTGACCGGACCGCCACCACTGAGGACTGGTGAAGTGGTGAGACTCCGATAAGTGTAAAGATGGGTGAGCTGGCCTTGCGGGTTGTAGATGTGGTAGGTGGGGTAGGTCTGGAAGCCCCACTGGGCTTGAACACGACCGCTGGGGTAATAGCTGGCGTATATTACTCGGGGTTTCAAATCTGTGTGTCCTGGAAGGTAGGATTCGATGACGCGGCCAAGGGGGTCAAGGGTGGTGATGGTGTCACCATTGGGGGTAGTGGTTTTGAGCGGGGTGCCGGATTCGGTGAAGTCGTCGTAGGAGGTCTTGCCAGCCACGCCGGTGCGGGAGTCGGTGACGGTGAGCAGGCGGCCGAGAGAATCGTAGGTGGAAGTGGTGGATGCGAGGGGGGTGTCGTTGCCGATGACGGCACCCTCGGCATAACTGAAAGTGGTGACAATGGTCCGGTTGAGGGAGGTGGTGGCGTGGGTGAAGGTGCCGTCCGGGTGGGTGGTGGTGGAAGTTCCGCCGCTGATGGTGCTGGGCCGGGTGGCGGTGGTGAGGGTTGCGCCGGTGAGGGTCACAGTGGCGGATTTGAGGCCGTCGATGGAGCGGTATGTGGTGGAGATGGGGACGGTGCCGAGTAGGGTTTCCTCCACGTAGCAGGTACCGAGAGCGCTCCCGTGAATCGTGGGCGCGGATCCTACGGAGCGGGTGATCGTGGTCTTGAGATCGGTGGAGGTGTTGCCCACTGGCACGATACGGGTGGTGGTGGTGCGCTCGCCTTCCGGGTTGTAGCCGTAGGTGGTGGCAACTCCGTCGGCATCGGTGACGGACTTCAATTTGCCGCGAGAGCCTGATAGGTCCGATGAACCAAAACCATAGTAGGCGTAGGTGGTAGCACCGGAGCCGGGGGAAGTGGTTTTACGGGTGCGACCGAGGGGATCGGTGTGGGTGGTGGATTCGAGTGCGCCAGAAGTGACGGTGGTGAGGATGCCGCCATAGTCGGCTGATACGTCGTATTCGTAACTGGTGGCGTGGCCCTCCTCATCAGTGACAGAAGCGGTCTGGCCGTCGAGGTAGGTGGTGGTGATTTGAGTTGTGGTGGTGGTGGCGGCAGGTGAGGTGTCCCATGTGCTGCCGACTTGATAGGCCTGGGTGGTGGTGCGGGTGGCGGGGTCGGTGAGGCTGCGGGTGACGAGGCGGTCGGTCGCAGCGGTGGATTTGCGTGAGGGGCCGGTGGCGGTGCGGGTAAGACCGTCGAGCGATGTGGTTTCGGAACCCAGGAAAAACAACTGGCCGCCGATACTGCGGGTCTGGGTGGTGGTGAGGCCGTCAACAGTGGTGAATGTGGTGACAGCGGGCGCAGCGTCGGAGGCTTTGTTTACCACCTTGTAGACACGCTTGAGGCCGTCGCGGAAGTATTGGGTGGTGGCCCCCATGCGATCACGGGAGAATTCGAGGCCGCAGCAGGCGTATTGGGAAATATCGTAATCGTTGTCCAGAGGACTTCCGTAGATGCGCTTGATGGGGCGACCCAAGGCGTCAAAGCCGCCGTTGTAGGTGAGGTCGGTGGTCCATTGCTCGGTGACGAGGCCGCTTGCGATATCTTTGGTGGTTTGGGCGATCGGGATGCCTCGAATGCCATACTGGTCCTTTCCGTTCGAATCTTTGTAGGCCAAGGCATGGAAGGTGGTTTTCACCTCGGTGCCCGTGCCGGTAGAGGCGGTGGTGACGAGCTCGCCGTTGACAATATCATAGGTGTAGGTGGTGGTGGTTCCATCACTGTTTTCGATCCATTTGATGCGGCCCGTTGAAGGACCGGGGGCATTGTCCGGATAGTAGGCGGTTTTGGTGATGTGCCATGCGATGCCGTCCCATTTTTGAGCGGTCGTGAACGGGACGAGGGAAGGATCCACTCCGAGGGTGGTTTGGGATTTGGAAACCAACTTGCCGGCGACGGTGGTTTCCACCAGGGCCTGGTTGGCGGTGATGATGGTGACGGTCTTGCGGGCCCGCGCCCGGTCAGCCATCGTCAGATCTTTCCAACCGGAATATTCGGTGATGATGGGCGCGGTCGCGCTGGCGGACATGGCGTATTCGAAGTAAGTCCACGAGCCGTCGGGGTTGACGGTGGAGCGGAGACGTCCGTGGGTCGCCGGGTTGGTTGGAGTGTTGATGTAGGTGGATGTGGTGGTCTGCGGGGTCTGGCCGCTGACATTGAAGGCTTCCGTTTTGGAGACGAGGCGCTTCATTCCGAGTTCCCCGCCAAGGGTTGTTACGGAGAAATCATCATAATCTTCGCAGGTTTTAGCAGTAGGTCTCAAGGAGGTGCCAATCGTTCCCGACTCGTTGACGGAAGGAGTCAAGGTTTCGCGGACGAGGGTGTAGTCCCAAGCCTTGGTTCCGCGTTGCGAGTAGGTGAGATTTTCCCGGGAAAGAGGCGATCCAGCCGTTCCCTCGCCCGCAAACAACGTGTTGGTGACGGTGGCGGGCTTGCCGTTGGCATCCAGGGTTTGCACGATCTCGTTGGTGATGGTGCGGTTGCCAGAGACCCCGGTGGTTTGCTTCTGGATATAAATGAGGGTGTTATTCCCGCTGGAGCCGTCGGGACGCTTGAAACTCACGTGATTCAACGGGGTTTTGGCTTCAAATCCACTGGTGTCGTAGTAGCTGCCGGATTTGACGAGGGGTGCCGCATCGCGTCTCCAGACCCGCAGCCTCCAGCCGCTGTCGGGGGCGGGGAGAACCTCGATGAGGGTGAACGCGTCATCGGTGAGGATCTGATGGATGTATTCCGGAAAACCGCCGGCTGCGGGTTTTTTCAAGGTTTCGAAAAGGGCCTCCGATTGCAGGAAAAGGCAGGAGGGGTGGAAAGTGGCGGCGGAAAGCTGGGGTTGGGAAAGCTCGAGGTGGATCTGTCTTTGCTGCAAGGCACTGCTGGAGAAGTATCGGCCGAAGAGTTGGTTGAAATCCGGCAGGTTGCCATTTTTCTCGAACGCGGCCTGGCCGAAGTTGGTCAACGTGGTGGGTTTGGGATAACGTGCAAGCCCGACTTGGATACCCCATTCCAAGCTGCTGATATTAGGTGAGTAGCTATAAGAGGTGGTGGTGCCGTCATCCACGCAGGGCGGGCAGGGGCAGGGCTTGCCACCGCCGCTGCAGGTGGTGCCGTATAGATTAATGCCCGCCCCGATGGCGTTGGAGGTTAGAACGAGAAGAGTTGCGAGCAGGCGGTTCAGTTTGGAGTTCATGAATTGGACGAATTTGAATTGAGGAAATCAATTGGCTGCGGGTTGGCGGGAACTCAGCGCAATCACTGCGTCTTGGGCGGCGTAGGTGAGTTCCGGAGAGGAGGTGGCGATTTTGCGGAGTTTCGGGAGATCTTCCGCTTCCCCGGCGTGGCCGAGGGCGGCGATGGCGGGAAGGCGGAGCGAGGAGCCGCCGTTTTCCTGATAGGCGATGTTGCGGATGAGTGGCCGGAACTCTTCGGGCGCGAGAATGCCGGCGGCGCCAACGGCGGAGACGCGGATGGGGTTGCCGAGGGGGGAGTCGTCCCGGAGCGCTTGGGTGAGCCAGGGCTTGAGGGTGGCTACGGCCTGACTGCAATCGACGCCGCTGCCGGAGCGTTTGAGATCGACAAGCATCATGAGGATGGTGCCCGGGATGCTGGTTTGTTCGAGGGAGGGATCGGTGGCGGCGGCGGCGAGGGACTCAAGGACCTGGCCGGCGATGTCCGGGGAGGCGGTGGGGAGGCTGGTATGGTGGGCTTGGGCGGAGCGGGGATTGAGCCATGTGGCGAGATATTGCACGGCGTAGTCGCGGATGACCTCCGGCTGGTGGGGGGAGTTGAGCAGTCCGGTCAAAATGCCGGAGAACCGCCGGGGATCGGTCTCATGGGCGAGAATCGCCGTCATGATGTCATTGGTGATGACGTACCAGTGCTCGGGGAGTTCGCCCGTGGGCGGGGAGTTTTCCAAGAGCTGGTAGAGGAAGCGGATCTCCGGCTCGCTGCACTCGGTGGCGAGGGTGTTGCGAAACCGGGTGATGCGTGCCTGATAGGGCAGGCCGGTATCGGTGAGAAAATCCAGGCGGGTGGGCTGCGGAGCACTGCGGGGCGCCTGAGTCCTCATCCGCGGCGGCGGGGCTTCCGAGATGACCGGGGGTGCCGTGCCTTTTTGATGATTCCACGCGAAAACCGCCGCCCCGCCGACGAGGGCGGGCAGGAGATAGGGCATGGCTTTGCGGAACATGGCTTTTCGTTAGATGTTATCTTTTGCTGTCTAAAAACCATCCCGGATCAGCGGGTTCCCAGGTAGAGTCCGTTGCGATCATAAACAAGCAGGTTGTGGCAATAGCCGCCCGACTGACCGAGTGGGAAAAGAAATTGGAGAATCGCCGAGCCATTGGTGAGGTCCGCGGGATAGATGCTCTTGAGCGTGGTGCCGTTGGGAAACATGACACCGGCCCGGAAGATGCTCACGTCCACGCGCGCGCCTGGTGGCAGGTTGAGAACGGTGAGCGGGGTTTGAAGGAGTTTATAGCCAGGGACGTTTGATGAAGAAGACGAGGTGAGGTCATTCTGAAGGGCATCCGAGACGCCGATGACGTTGACCCGCTGGATGGCGAGGACGGGGCCGCCGGTGAAGAGGCGGGCGGCCACTCCGATTTCTACAGGTTGTGCCGGAAGGATGCCGACACTGGCCGTGGTGGACGTGCGACTCAGAATCAGACGGCCGAGATCCTCCTGGGTGTCAAATTCCACCTCTGGAGCAGCGGACACCGAGAGTGTGCGCAGGCAGTTGTCGAGCGCGTCCACCGTTCCGGAGGGAAATCCGGGTGGGGCGATGACCCTGACGGTGAGAGTTGCACTCGTGCCGCTTTGAAGGCTGCCGCTGACGGTGAAGACACCCGCCGTGGAGAATGTCAGCATGGTGGTTTGCGGGCCGGTGAGAGGGGTCGTGCCTCCGGAGGAAAGTGTCACGGTGGAGGGCATGGCCGGATCAGAACCCCATGCACCAACCCGGAGGGTGTCGCCCCGGCGGATGGTGAGGGTTTCCGCGTCCATCACGTTGGTGGCTTGCCAGGTGAACGTGCCGGAGTCGTCCTGCCATCCTTGTTCATACTGGAGGGTATAGGGTTGTGCGGCGGGCACGTTGGATAGAGGCACGTTGGCAAACCAATGCCCGTTGCCGGTGCCGATCTGTGCGGAAACGCCGTTGAGCGTCACGGTGCCGGGATCGCGGGCGTAGCCCTCGATGAATGCCGGAGACGTGCGGGTGCTGGCCGGGTGGCTGAGGACACGGTTGCCTTGGGCGAGAATGGCGTTGGGATTGGAAGGCGCGAAGATTTTCAGTGAAACCAAACGGACGGTGCGGCGGGCCAGTGAGTTGTCCACCAGCACGGTGATCTGGTGATTTCCCGCAAGCAGCCACGGGCTGAGGGCCTGGAGCAGGCCGAACTTGCCGGAGCCGAAGCTCACCTGCTTGCGGACGACGGTTTTGCCGTCCACTTTGATCACAATGGGGACTTCTTCATTGCCGTAGGTGGCCCCCATGAGTTCGAGATCGAGGCGGAAGAGCCAGTTGCCAGCGGACGGAACGGAGAAATCCCAAGTGGCTTCACCACGGAAGCTATCCGCGAGGAGGCCGCCGGAGGTCATCGTCCAATTGGCGGAGGAGGAAACATAAGTCCCGAGAGCGAGCTGTCTCAGGAAGGTATCCGTGATGGCGTTGGCGACAAGGGCGTTGGAACCCAGCGCATTCACTTCGTTGCCGTCGGTTTCCCCATCGCCATCCGTATCGGAATTGCTGGGATCGGTGCCCAAGAGATATTCATATCTGTTAGAAAGACCATCGCCGTCGAAGTCGCCGCGCTCGCCCTGGCGGGTGAGGTCGTTGAGACCATTGTCGAGAGGGTCGAGGTTGTATTGGATTTCCCAAACGTCCGGAAGGTAGTCGTCGTCGGCGTCATCGGCCGTGGGGGCATAGGGTTGGACGCAGGCGAGATCCAGCGGGGTGCGGGCCATGCCGGGACGCGCCCAGGCGAGGCTGGCGTGCGGATTGCTGCCATGGCCGTTGGTCTGAATGGTTTCGAGGTAGTAGCTTTGACCTGCCGTGAGCTGGATCTCCTCCGACATCTGAGAGCCGTAAACGTCCCAGAGATTGGTGCTGTCTTTGCGTATGCCGTTGCCGGTGCCGAGTTCGGGATTGAGTTCCGCGATGACCTGTTTGGTGTATTTCGTGCCGGCTGTGGAGAGCAGGAGCTGGGCGCCGTTTCTTGCTGAAATCCAGAACCGGTATTTACCTGTCTCGGGGATGGTGATCCAGCCGCGGGCGCGGGTGCTGAAGTAGGTGCCTTGATAGAGGGAGCTTGATGCGATGGGCTTGTCGTAGCGGGTGCTGTCGGGGGTGCCGTAGAACCTGCTGTTAGCCACCAGTTCGCTCGTGGAGTAGAAGGGGGTGCCGTTCCACCGCTCGCAAAGGAGGAAGCCCACGGTGCCGGGCGGCGTGGCGAACAGCTCGTTCACATTCGCCGCGTTGATCGCTCCATCATAGAAGTAGAGGTCGTCGATCTGACCGAAGAAGGAATGGGTGGTGGAATTGGTTCCAGCGCCGACGTGGGTCATGTTCACATCGCCGGAGAAAGCCTTCGTCCCGAGTGCAACACTGTCCCGCCACACGGTCACCTGGCCGGCCCCGTTGTAGGAGACGGCCCAGTGATGGAATGCGTTGTCGTCGGGGATGCCGTTATAGTCGGCATTGACGGCACTGCCGTTGCGCAGCCGCAGTCCCTGGACCACACCGGCAGCGTTGGGAGTCCAGACAAAGTCATTGGAATCCGTGATCGTGCCGGCGATCATGCCTTGTGATGTGAGGCCGGAAGCGCTGCGTTTCCCCCACCAGGCCATCGCCCATGCCCGGGTTCCATCGAAATCCAGCGGCGCGGTGAAATCCAGGTGCTGCTGCGTCCCGGATTGACTGAGATTGAGCGCCCCATTCCCCACCCTGAGCTGCCCCGGCGTGTTGGTGATGCCCGGCGAACCACTGGTCTTGATGAGGTGGTTGTTGTTGCCCGAGGCATCGTTGAAGCCGTTGTCGAAGGGATAATACGCCAGCAGGT
>JBGSUP010000209.1:0-23291 GCA_041753485.1 Akkermansiaceae bacterium | reverse complement strand
TTCCCCACCCTGCTGGAACTCGCCGGCGGGAAACCGGCTGCCGGTCTGGATGCCGTCAGCCTCGTGCCCGTGCTGGATGGCGGAACAATCACCACGCCGCGCGATCTGTATTTCGTGCGTCGCGAAGGCGGCTTCACCTATGGCGGCAACAGCTACGAAGCCATCATCCGCGGCGACTGGAAACTCCTGCGCAACGACCCCTACAGCCCGCTGGAGTTATATCATCTCAAGAACGACCCGCGGGAAAAACACAATCTCGCCACCGCCAACCGCCGGAAATTCGAGGAGCTCGCCACAGCGCTCCGGCTGCATGTCCAGCGCGGTGGAATCACCCCGTGGCAGCCGCCGGATCAATGATTCCGATCAAGCGTGAATCCAAGCCCACCAGGATATTCTAAATGTTAATTCCTAACAATAAATCATGAAACCCGGACTCGGCCTCTACCGGCACCAACTCAACGCGGAGCACTTCCGTTTCGCGCGCCAGTGCGGCGCATCGCATCTTGTCATTCACATGGTGGACTACTTCCGCTCCTCGCGCGGCAACCGGGCCGGAGACCAGCCCGTCGGTGACGACGCCGGTTGGGGGCTCGCCGGCGATCCTGACGCACTCTGGTCCTTCGAGGAACTGTCCGCCATCAAGGCGGAGGCCGCGGCGCACGGCTTGCGCATCGAGGCCATCGAGAACTTCGATCCCGCACATTGGCACGATGTGCTGCTGGACGGCCCGAAGAAGGCGGAACAGTTGGAAAACCTGAAAACCATCGTCCGCACCGTCGGGCGCGCCGGCATTCCCGTCATTGGCTACAACTTCTCACTCGCAGGCGTCGCCGGGCGCGTCAAAGGCCCGTGGGGACGCGGCGGGGCGGAGGTCGTCGCGGTGGACGGTCCTTGCGACAAACCCATTCCCAACGGCATGATCTGGAACATGATTTATGACCAGCATGCTCCGCCGGGAAATCTCGCCCCGGTCACCACTGAGGAACTCTGGCGGCGTCATGGTGAATTTCTGGACGCACTTGTTCCGGTGGCGGAGGAGGCGGGCGTCACCCTCGCGGCGCATCCCGATGATCCGCCAATGCCCGAGGTGCGCGGCCAGCCGCGGCTGGTGTTCCAGCCCCAACTTTACCAGCGGCTGATCGACCGCCACTCCAGCCCGCGCAACGCCCTGGAGTTTTGCCTGGGCACGCTCGCGGAAATGACCGACGGGGACATCTATGAGGCGGTTGAAACCTACAGCCGCCAGAACCGCATCGCCTACATCCATTTCCGCAACGTCCGCGGCAAGGCGCCGCACTATCAAGAGACCTTCGTCGATGAGGGGGATGTCGATATGCTGCGGGTTCTGCGCATCCTCAAAAAGAACGGTTTTGACGGCGTGGTGATCCCCGACCACGCCCCGCAGATGACCTGCGACGCCCCATGGCACGCCGGGATGGCATACGCCTGCGGCTGGATGATGGCGGCGCTGCAATCCATCAACCATGACACATGAAAAACAGGGAAGATGGCACACACCCACCGCCCCGCGCATACACTTCCGCCATCAAGCCAACCCGCCACGGCGGTCGTGAAAGGACATCCCGCCGCTGTGGGGCAGCGGGTGGGATTCACCATCACGAGATGGTGATGGTCCGTTGACCGGCGGCCTCTCGCTCACTTCCGCTGAGACCGCTTAGCTTCGGTCCGTCGGCCCGGTTGCGGCCGGCCTGCACGGTGAAGGTGCCAGCGGAAAAAACCGGTGGCTGGAAGCGGGATCCGGCGACGCGAGTGGTGTAGAGAATCCCGCCGTTCTTTTCATCGACCACCTGCACGACGGGATTCGCCGCGCCTTCGAACACGAGTTCGGGCAGCCATGCCACGGGCTTGCGGCCGTCGTTGTCATCGGCCGCGATGGTGATGGGCCAGCCCGTAAACTGTGAACGATCACCCGATCTCACATCGGCGAATCTCGGCCAGCATTCAACCGTGATGCGGCGCGTCTTTTTGTGAAACCTCACAAGTCCGTAGCCGTCCGCGCGCTGGCGTTCGTCCTTGATGTCGCGCGGATTGGCGTAGGCCATGATCGACATCTTGTTGCCGAGACCGTCCTTGAAATCACCGGTCCAGGGCAAGGGGCTGTCAGGCACCGGACTCGGGCCCGGTTTTTCGTCGGGCGGATGCCACCAACGGCCATAGATCGTGTTCACGAGCGCCGGGCTGGTGAAGGCATAGGGGCCGTCGCCCCACTCGTCGATGCCGTGCTTGAGCATCACCGCGAGATGTTGGTCCCCGCAAATGTGCATGGCCCGGCAGCGGCGGATTTCCTCGAGCGCGCGGTTCCGGCCGGTTTGCGGCCAGCCATTGCAATCGAGATCGGCGAGCAGGCGGTTGTTAGGCTCGCCGTGCAGATGCACCGCCCCGCAGAACGCGGTCTGCGAGAGAACCGCCTTCATCTTCGCGCCGGTCCAGTCCCGGCCCCATTCATGGAGAAACCTGATCTGCCGCGGCCCTAACAATTCAAGGCCCGGGAGGTCGATGCTCTTCGGATCATAGTCCGGGGCGTTGATATGATCGGGCCGAGGTCCCATCTTTGGAATCCTGCCGTAGGGACCGGACTTGAATTTGCGGTCTTCCAGAATCGCGAAATCAATCCCGCCGACGCGCAGCCGCGTGAAGTAAACCGTGATGCCGCGCTCCACCGGAGCCGGATCGACCGGATCCGGCAGATGCCATGACTGTTGCCGCTGGACCATGTTGACATATCCGACCGGGAAGAAATAGCCGCCGTCCGCATTGTCCGGCCGCAGCGAGCGCTTGCCGTTCTCACCCCAGAGGTTAGGATGGCCGACATCGTGATCGTCGGGAATCGTGATCGTCGGGCGGTCGCGCATCAACTCGCGGAATTGCAGGCCGAACTCGATCCAGCCCGCGGTGTGCTCGGTGTGACGGTATGTCTGATCGCCGCCGAAGAACAACAGGTCCGGGTTCTGCGCCCTCAGATTGTCGATGATCTCCGGCCGCAGGCCGGTGGTGCGGCTGGAGTTGCAGGACATGTTCGCCACCACGATCTCGTCCTTGTCGATCGGGTCGCGTCGGATCAGGCCATCGAAAACCGCCTGCCCGCCATGCCGCACGCGGTAGGGCACGTCCTGGGTCGCATCCCGGTTTTCGATGCGGAAATGTGCGCTCCACCCGGGGAAAAGCACCGTTGCCCTGGCAGCCTCGACCCATTTTCCGTCACGTTGGAATTCCAGCCGGACCTCGCGGGGTTCGTCCGGCTTGAGCGGGTAAAGCTGCGCGCTGAGTTTGAGCACGCCGCGATCCTGTGTGTAGAGCGCGAACGCAATCACCTGGTCGCGCGGCACATCCATCGGCAGTGGCGGCTGGTCGCGGCCGCCGGGCTTTTTCAACCACCACTCGCCGGTGGCGAGGGAATCGAGTTTGGGAAACTCCGCTCCGAACGGCGTGGCGGATTCAGCCCCGGCGGCGTGGGCCAGCGGAACGGGTCCGGAGGCGGATGCGAGCGCGGCGAGTTTGAGAAAAATGCGGCGGGTGGTGTTCATCATAGGAGGAGAAATAGAGCGCGAATGCCTTGAAACAGACGCCAGTTCCCGAGGAATTCCAGTTCCATTCTTGGTTCACGCAACTCTCTGGTAACCGGCAAACTTCGTGCGATTTGCGGCATTCAGCTCTCTTCTTCGGGGCAGGACAAAGTGGTGGTGTCGATCCTCGAACCCGAACAATAAGAACCAAACAGTGGACCGGCTCTTCTCAGGCATCGACGGTCACAGACCGCCGCTACAGGACTTGTGATTGGCACCGAAGGTGATTGTTGCGGCTGCACTTACGGAGCCTTCCAGAAGACCGATTTTTCATCTCCCATCTCGAAGACCAGTTCCGCGCCGGACATGATGTCCGCGTATTCGATGAAGGGCATGGTCAGGGGCTTGCCGTTGAGGGTGACGCGCTGGACGTAGGGGTTTTCTTTGGTGCCGTTTTTCATTTTCACGACAAAGGCCTTGCCGTCCTTAAGCGGGATGCGAGCCTCGGGGAAGAGCGGGCGGCCGATCGCGAACCGGGTGTCGCCGGGAGCAACTTGATAGATCCCCATCGCGCTGAGGATATACCATGCGGACATCTGGCCGCAGTCTTCATTGCCGATGATGCCGCCGGGCGTGGCCTGATAGAACTCGGTGATGATGCGGTGGACGATTTCCTGGGTGCGCCAGGGTTGCTCGACCCAGTTGAAGAGGTAGGCGATGTGGTGGCTCGGCTCGTTGCCGTGGGCGTATTGGCCGATGAGGCCGGTGATGTCGCCGGAGATCTCCTCGCCGGTGAGGGTGGAGTCGGTGGTGAAAAGTTCGTTGAGTTTTTTGGCAAAGGGTTCCTTGCCGCCGAACAGTTCGATCAAGCCGGGCACATCGTGCGGGGCGAACCAGGTCCACTGCCAGGCGTTGCCCTCGGTGTATTCGCCACGGTTGTGGTTGGAATCCGTGGGGGTGAAGGGAGTCACCCATGAGCCGTCCTGATTCTTGCCGCGCATGAACCCGGTTTTCTTGTCGAAGTAGGTGCGGTAGCGCCCGGCGCGTTCGCTGTATTCCTTGGCGACATCCTCGCGGCCCATGCCCTTGGCCATGGTGGCGATGTTCCAGTCGTTGTAGGCGAATTCGAGGGCTTTCGAGACCGACTTCAGTTCAAGGTCCGCCGGGATGTAGTTCATGGTGGCGTTGTAGAGCTTGGCCTTGGGCATCAGGTCTTTTTTGACGTCATCCGTGTGATAGGGAATCGGCTTCTTGTCATCATAGACCGAGGAAAACACCACCGCTTCCATGGCCTTCTTCAGATCGTAGTCGCGCAGGCCCTTGACATAAGCATCCACGATCACGGGGACGGCGTGGTAGCCGATCATGCAGCCGGTGTAGTTGGAGGCCAGGTCCCACATCGGCAGGATGCCGCCCTCGTCATACTTGCGGAGCAGCGAGCGGATCCACGCCTGGTCGCGCCCGGGATCGATGATGGTGTAGAGAGGGTGCTGGGCGCGGAAGGTGTCCCACAGCGAAAAGACGGTGTGGTTGGTGTAAGCGGGATCCTGATGGATTTTCTGATCCATGCCGCGGTAGCGCCCATCCACGTCGCTGGCGATGTTGGGAGAAATGGCGCTGTGATAGAGAGCGGTGTAAAAGATCTTCCGCTGGTCATCCGTGCCGCCGGATATCTCGATGTGGTTGAGCTGTTTCTTCCACAACTCCTCTGCTTTCGCGACCACGCCGTCGAAGTCCCAATCGGGGATTTCCGCCATGAGATTGGCCTTGGCCCCGGCCAGATCCACCGGGCTGATGCCGACCTTGACCATGACTTGCTCGCCCTTGGTGGTGGCGGCGGCGAACTGGAGTTTCGCCTTGATTTGTTTGCCGTTTGCAAGGGTGCCTTCCACCGGGGAGTCGTTTGAATACAGCACGGCGGTGAAGGGCTTGGAGAATACAGCGTGAAAGTGGATGCGGCGGTTGGGTGCCCAGCCTTTCATGTGCCGCCAGCCGCGGATCTCGCGATCATTGACGACTTCGATCTCCGCTTCAAGCGTCTGGCGGTTCTGGATGCTGTGCTTGAGGTCGATAACGATGCCTGCCTGCTCCGACGCGGGGAAGGTGTAGCGATGGATGCCCGCCCGTGGCGTGGCGGAGAGTTCGGCCTTGATTTGGTAGCGGTCGAGCAGCACGCGATAGTAGCCGGGGCTTGCCGCCTGATTGCTTTTCTGAAACGCCGAGCGGAACGCGTAGTCGGGTTTCCCAGGGGTTCCGGTGCCGATCCCGACCTCGCCGGTGAAGGGCATCATGAGAACGTCGCCGTAATCGCCGATTCCCGTGCCGCTGAGATGGGTGTGGCTGAAGCCCCAGATCTCGGTATCGGCATCGTAATAGCCACCGCAAGCGTCCCAGCCGGAGGTGCGCGTGTCGGGGCTGAGTTGGACCATGCCGAAGGGGGTGGTGGCTCCGGGGAACGTGTGGCCGTGGAAACCGGTGCCGATGAACGGGTCCACCTGCTTCAGGATGCCGTCTTTGGCAGGTGTTATCCCGCCGATGACGTTTGATCCTCCCGTGAAGGCGAGCGCGATGAGAAGAGTGACGATTGGATTTCGGCGGAGTGGTTGGATATGCATTCGAATTCGGGTTTGATGGTATCTGGTGGATGTTGAATCGAGGAGATTTCTGTTCAAGCTGAATTAATCCAAAAATCGAAGCGGGTTCGACCAAGCTCTCACTTTATTTTCGCCGCGGCACTCTTGAGCCCCTTTGGCGGTTGCGCTCAGCGTTCCCGTCCCGCGGACGATCGCCAAATACGTGCCATTGCAGGCCAGCATCGACGTCGCCCGCCACATTGCGGCAGGGTTGTCGCGCAGCCCTGCTCGGTTCTCTCGGGAAGGCTGGGGATCGAGGGCGGATCATCGGACCCGTTGGCGGCGAAGGGGGGGCACTGGGCGGCGGTGGTCGTGTTAGCGCCGGCAGCCCGGAAGGTGGGTTTGACGGTGAGAGTCTGGCCGCTGCTGATGGACAAGTCGCGGGTGGAGTGGATTGATCGTGGAAAAGCCGGGGAACTGCAATGAGCCAGCGTGTTCCGATTCAAAAAAATCACCTGTTGTCTGGCGGGCTTTTCGCGATTGCATTTCCGGCGGACATTGCCTTGCCTGCGGCATGGCCAATGATCGAGCGGCGACACATCGGCTTACCACCGAACAGCGCGACGAAATCACCAGCCGCGTGCTTGCCGGTGAGAAGGCCATCGCACTGGCCGCGGAGTTCGGCGTGACCCGCGCTTACGTTTCACTGCTCAAGGCGACGGCGCTCGATCCGGAGCGCTTCGCCCGCAAGGCTGAGGCAAAACTCTCGATCAAGCTGACCAAGGCCGAACTCGATCGACTGAAGCAGGTTTTCGACACCAGCACCCCGGAGGATAACGAGCTGATTCCGGCGCGTGAAAAGTGGATGCTGGAGCACGGCTTTCAACTGGCGTGGAAACTTTTTCAGAAGAAGCCGAGCGTGCGCGCGATGAAGGAATGCATGGGTTCCCACCTCACGCGCCGTCCCGACTGGGGCGATCCCAAACCGAAGCCGCCGAAACCGCATCATATCAATCAGATCGATCCGGAGATGGCGAAGGACCCGGATTACGTCGCGTATTATCTCTCGCCGATCTGCGAACAGATCGCCCGGCGGGAATACGAACTGGCGCTCGCCGATTGGGAAAAACGCAACCCTCAGGGGGAGCAACCCATCCCGCGGCACGAGGAATCCCGGGAAACCTTTCCCCCAAGGCATCCAGCCCGCGAGCTCTCGCCCGGGCAGCGCGTGGGCAAGCATGCCAGGAGCAAGGGCAGTCCGTTCACCCCGCCGAAAAAGCGCCGGAAAAAACGCCGCTGATTCCGGCAGCCAACTCCGATGGAGGAGTGTGACGGTTTCGTCAGACAAGAATCCTCGCCGGATTCGCCGCTGCGTCGCGAGGTTTCCCCCTCACTGCCCATGGAATTATTCCTCATTGATGCGATCGGACCATTTTTCCGTGGCTACCAGAGGAAGCGGGTAAACTGGTCGAAAATTCCCTTCATGCACCTTGCCGGGGCCGGGGAGGACGATTGGCTGGCGATTGAAAACGAACTGCGTGACTTCGCGGGCCGGATTTCCGCGCAAGGATACAACGCGGTGAGTCTGGACGATCTGGCGCACCTTGCGCCGCATCCGCTGCACGAACCCGAGGTGGCGGACCGCATCGCCAGCCTGCGCGTGAGATTCGGGCGTTTTTTCGACATGCTGCACGGCGAGTTCGGACTGCGGGTTTACCTCACCAGCGACGTGCTGCCGGTGACGCCTGCGCTGGCGGCGGCAATGGGCGACGATCCGGCCGAACTTAATCACTACTATCAGATTCTTGTCCGCGGCATTCTCGAGGACTTTCCGCAGCTCGCGGGCTTGATCCTGCGCATCGGCGAGAGCGATGGAAACGACGTGCATGATCCGATCCGGACGCGGCTGCACCTGCGCAATGCCGCCGGGACCAACCGCCTGCTGCGTGCCTTGCTGCCGGAGTTTGAAAACCGCGGGCGCGACCTCATCTTCCGCACCTGGACCGTGGGGGCCCACCGCATCGGCGATCTGATCTGGCACCGCGGCACGCTTGAGCGCACCCTGGAAGGTCTGGACTCGCCAAACCTGATCGTTTCGATGAAACACGGGGAGAGCGATTTTTTCCGCTATCTGCCGCTCAACCGGGCGTTTTTCCGGGTGAAGCAGCGCAAGCTGCTGGAACTGCAGGCCCGCCGCGAATACGAGGGGGCGGGTGAGTATCCATCCTTCATCGGCTGGGATTGCGAGCGCTTCGCAAATGAACTCGCCGGCGCGGAAAACATTGCCGGGATTTCGGTGTGGTGCCAGACCGGCGGCTGGCACCGCTTCCGGCGGCGCGCCTATCTGGAGCAGGACGGCCGCGACATCTGGATCCGTCTCAACACCGCGGCCGCCATCACCGTCTTCAAGGAGAGGAAGCCCGCAGACTCCGCCGTCGAGACGTTGTTAGGAACGGACCGAACTCCGGCGGCGCTTGAGTTGCTCGACCACGCCGACACGGTGATCCGGGACCTGCTCTACATCCAGGACTTCGCGAGCCAGAAACTGTTTTTCCGCAGGGTGCGCATTCCGCCGCTGCTGCATGTTTACTGGGACTCACTTTTCATCAATCACGGCGTGCGCAAGCTGATGCGCCACTTCGTCGGCAACCCGCAGCGCTCGCTGGCAGGCGCGGAGGCCGCGGCGGAGCTTTTTCCGAGGATGACCGTGCTCGCCCGGGACGCCGGTCTCCCCGCCGAGGACATCGAGCACATGAGTGATTTCTTCCACCTGATCCTGCTGGCCCGGAGATATTATTTCCTGCCCTATGACGAGGATCTCACCGCGCGGATCCGCTGCGGAAAAAAGGCGTACAAACAGCGCTGGCCGGAGCAAACGCGCCAGCGCTACCGGATCCGGATCTCATTCGAGCCCTTCCCGATGAGGCGGCGCACGCTCGCCATCGCGTCAAAACTCCTGCTGCGCCGCAAGCGCGGCTACCGCTGGCTGGACCGCATGCTCATCCTGCCGCTGGCAGGCCTTGCCTACCGCATGCTGCGCCCGCGCGATCCGGCGGCCATGCCCAAGTTCCTGCGCAAGTCCGCGATGGGCGTGGACGTGCTTTTCAAATAAGCTCCCCCGCTTCAGATCATGCAGGCGGATTCCCCGATGGGTTCCGCGCGTGTCGTTGATGCCTCCATGCCCGGCAACAGGCCCTGCCGGAGGCTCCCGATCACCTCGGCATGGCGCACCAGTTCCATGCGCCCGTCGTGATGTTCGATGATGGCGGTGAGGCTCTCGACCCAGTCTCCCGAGTTGAGGTAATGAACCGCGCCGACTTGCTTGTCTTCTGGCGTGTGGATGTGGCCGCAGATGATGCCGTCGCATTTCCGGTGGAGTGCGAGATTCTGGAGCAGGTCCTCGTAGGCGTCCACGAAGCTGACTGCGGACTTGACCTTCGCCTTCACGCGCTTGCTGAGCGAGAAATACTCCTTGCCGCGCCATGACCGGTAGTGGTTGTAGAGGCGGTTCACACGCAGCAGGAAATCGTAACCCACCGCGCCAAGCAATGCGAGCCAGCGGTGGTTGGTCGAGACGCTGTCGAAGCCGTCGCCATGCACGACGAGATAGCGTTTGCCCTGCGGTGTGATGTGGATGTGTTCCTTGGTCAGGCGGATCCGTCCGAAGGACATGGGAAGAAAGCGCTCGAGGATTTCGTCATGGTTGCCCCGCAGATAGATCACCTCGGTGTGGTCGCGTTCGGTCATCTTGATGACCTTGCGGATCAAGCGGCTGTGGCGCGATGTCCAGCGGCTGCCGCGCCTGAGCGCCCAGCCATCGACGATGTCGCCGTTGAGCACGAGTTTCTGGCAGTGGATGTGTTTGAGGAATTCCACCACCTCGTCCGCCTTGCTGTCCGGGGTGCCGAGGTGGATGTCGGATAGAAAGACGCTGCGGCAGGAAAACTTCGATGGTTTGCCTGGTTTCGCCGGTTTTTTCTCGGCATGCGGCGCGATGCCGGCGATCCCGGACAGCCTGCGTTCGAATTCAGAGACGACCGCGTCCCAACCGAGGGATTCGGCGGTATCCCGCGCGGCACGCCGCAAGTCGTGGTCCACGGGCAGCGAGAGCGCGTGGAGCGCGTGCTGGATAAACTCCTCGCCGTCGCCCGGAGCCGCCTTGAGGCCGTTTGCGCCCGCCCGCACGTGCAGCGCGGCGGCGGCGTAATCGAAACTCACGGTGGCCAGGCCGCTTGCCATGCCTTCGAGCAGCACGTTGCCGAAGGTTTCGGTCACGCTTGGGAAAACCAACACATCGGCGGAGGCGTAATATTTCGCAAGTTCCTCACCGGTTTTCACCCCGGCGAAATGAACCCATGGATGCTTCTCGGTGAGCTTCTCGCGCAGCGGGCCGTCGCCGACCACCACACAGGCCATGTCGGGGAACACCTGGCGCATCCGCTGGAAGGTCACGATCGCCAGTTCGAAATTTTTTTCCGGTGCCACGCGGCCGACCATGATCGCGACCGGGCCCCCGGCACGCACGCCCCATTCGGCGCGAAGGTTCTCACAGCGTTTTTCCGGCATGAATAAGTCCGTATCCACTCCGCGCCCGAGAAGATAGACGTTTTCAAGCCCCTCGGCGGTGAGCCTTTCCATGACGGCGCGGGATGGCGTCAGCGTGCACTGCGCGCGTTGATGGAAGTTCCTGAGATAGGCCATCGCCACCGGCTGCAATCCGCCCATGCCGTATTGTTGCATGTATTGATGGAAGTTGGTGTGGAAGCCGGTGGCCGCCGGAATGCCCAGCGCGTTGGCGGCTTTGAGCGCGGACTTGCCGAGCGGGCTCTCGGTGGCCACGTAGATCGCATCCGGCCGCTTCTTGAGCCAGCGCGCTCTGAGTTCGAAGGGTTTGGGCAGGCCCACCCGCACCTCCTTGTAGCCCGGGAGAGGCACGGCTGCGGCACAGGTCTCGCCGGAACCAGCAGTGATGCCGGTATGGACCACATGGACCCGGTGACCACGCTTCCGCATCCCATCGGTCAGGCGGCCGAGGGTCATCGCCACACCATTGACGTCCGGGGAGAAGGTATCGGTGACAATGTCGATTTTCATGGCGCTTCCGGGATAACGGCGATCTACGCCGCTTGATTCAGGGTTCAAAACGAGGCTTTCACGCCAGTGTGCCAGATCCAGGCATCGGTATTGAAACCACCGCCGGCCTCGTCGTTGAGAAGGATGTTCTCCAAGCCGTTGATCAAAACCAGGCGGTCCTGATAGAGATGGGCGTTCGCGCCGAGATAGAACGAGTGGTATTCATCGCCGATGAAGAACGGCGAGCTGTCGAAGAAGGGATCGGCCGAGGCACCCATGGTGGCGACCAGCGCGCCGGGATCGTCGCTGCCGGCATAGTGGTAGCGGCCGACGATTTTAATGACTCCCGGCATCGCCCACCAGGCGGGTGCCAGTGTCAGGCCCCAGGCAGTGGTGTCACCCTTGCCGATCATGAAATCGCCGAGGAACGAGAAGCGTTCGTTTTCAAGGGTGAAGCCGGTGGAGAACAGGTGGCGGAAGGAGGGATTGCTCGCAACGAGCTGGTCGCCATTGGCGGAGCGGCGACCGGCGACGTCATAGCGCGGAACCGTGCCGGAATTGCCCTCGTCGAAGTTATGCAGATAGTCGAGGTGCCAGCGGGTGCGCATGAGCGAGTCGCCGCTGGGCTCGACGAAGCTGCGGGCGATGTTGAGGGCGAGGACGCCGTCGCCTTCGGGCTTGGGGATGTAGGGATCCGAATCCGAGGAGAACCAGCCGAGACCGTATTCCCAATCGTTGCGGCGGTAATCGAATTGAATGCCGAGGGTGGTGGCCGGGGCGATCATGTTGACCAGCATCGAGCGGTCCGGGTAGGGAGAGAACTCCGGTTCCTGGCGGTATTCGGCGGTGAACTGCGGGCGGAACTTGCCGTAGGTGACGCCGGTGTCCGGCCGGAGCTGGGTGCGGGCGCTGAGGCGCTCGATGCCACTGTGATCGCTATTTCCGGCGAGTTCGCCGGTGGCCTCGATGTCGGTGTTGCCGAAGGCGCGGATGCGCGCGCCAAGCCTGGCGCGGCGGGTGCGGGTGGAGTCGAGATCAATGTTTTGCGAGGGGTTTGCATCCACGCCATCAACCTCCGCGGTGCCGGAGGCAGCCTGCCATTCGAAAAATCCGGTAATCGCGACGTGCTGCACCCATGGATTCGATTCGTCGTCGAACATGACGGCGCGCGCCCAGACCGGATCGAAGGTGCGGGTCTGCCATTCCGGCCAGACATAATCTGGATAGACGAGGTCTTCGCGACGAGCTCCGTCGGTGGTTCCGGCGATCACCGGGGCTTCGAGCGGTTTCTTATCGGCTTCGAGGATGTCGAGCGCCTCGTTGGCGTGGGCCAGGGAAGCGAGGGAAACAAGGAGGATCGGACGGATGGGATTCATGGGAGTGATAGGAGCCAGGGGACAAACAACGGATCAATCATTTCTTTTCCTTGTCCTCCACCCGGTCGGCGGCGCGGCGGACGCGGCTGGTGTATTGTTCGAGGGATTCGCTTTTCTTCAGGTTGAGGGCTGCCTGGAGATGGGTAAGGGCTTCGGGGTAGCGGCGCTCGCGCACCAGCATCTGGCCGAGCGCGAGATTGGCAGAGTAGGCGACCGCATCGATGCGGGAGGCGAGCTGATAGTTGGTGCGGGCCTCGGCGACGAGTTCGGCACGCTTGGTTCCGTCCGTCTCGTCGCGCGAGAGCAGGTCCTTGTGGCGGCCGAGTTCCAATAGCACCTCGCCATCGGCGGGATTCAGCCCAACGAGTTGATCGAGCAGCGCGCCGGTGTGTCCGGCATCTCCTTTGGCCTGGGAGACGCGCACCTCGGTGAGCAGCAGCGCGGTAAGATCCTTGGGCTGAAGCTGGTCGCCGGTCTTGGTGCGGATGCGGGCGATGAATTGCTCCGCCTTGTCGGGAAAGCCGTAGTCATTGAGGATGCGGGCGGACTTGAGGGCGCGCGGAATGTCGAGCGTGGTGGCCTTGTCCATGGCGGCGAGGTAGGCGAGCAGCGCGAGTTGCGGCTCGTTGCGGTCCATGTGGAGATTGCCTAACAAATTGAGGTTGGTCTCATCGGCGATGCCCTTGAGGCGCAGCGCCTCGAGGTTGACGATGGCGTCCTCCTTGCGCTCCATGGCGAGGTAGGCGTTGGTTTGCTGGAGCCAGAGTTGTTTGTCGTTGGGATTCTCCTCGATAAGTGTGCCGAGCAGGTTAGCGGCTTCCGCATATTTTTCTTGGGCCATCAATGCCTGGGCGAGGCCGAGTTTCCAATCGCGCGAGGACGCATCCAGCAGGTAGGCCTGGCGGTAGGCGTTTTCCGCGGCGACGGCGTTTTTTCTAAGCAGGTGGCCGTATCCGAGCAGGCCATAGACGCGGGCGGAGTTCTCACCGAGTTCGATGGCCTTCTGGAGCATTGGCATCGCCTCGTCGAGCTTGTTCTGGGAGACATACAAGTAGGCGAGATTGGTGTGGGCGCGGCGGAAGCGCGGGAAGCGGCGGATCGCTTCAAGAAACGCGCGGCGAGCCTCGTCGGGGCGGTCGGCCTGGAAGTAGAGGTTGCCGAGAACAAAGACCATCGCCGGGCTGATTTCCGCCGGTGCCTTCTCGGGATCGGTCGGCTTCTCAGTCTCCCGGATGAAACGGGCGAGTTCGGCTTCCGCCTCGCGGAACTTCGATTGATCGAAGAGTTCACGGATGGTCCCGAGCGCGGCCTGTTCGTCGGTGGAGACTTTCGGCTCCACGTCGGATAGAAAGCCATAGGACCCGACGAAATCGCGCACGAACTTCGGGTCCTGGAACAGGTTTGATGGGGGAATGATTGGCTGGGCGCAGAGCGCGGCCATGGCGAGTGTGAGAATCAGGGCAATGCGGAACATGGGAAGAGAAGATTTGAAATTTCAGATTGGGATTCGGCGTCAGTTTTTCTTCACCTCGAAGTTAAAGGGAACGATGCAACTGGCCTTCACCTTGCGGCCGGCCTTGGTGGCGGGTTTGAATTTCCATTTGTTCACCGCGTTGATGGCGGCCTTGTCGAGGTCCGGATGGCCGGAGGATTGTTTGATGGCGCTCCCGGTGACGCGGCCCTCGGCATCCACCATGCAGGTGACGAGCACGCGGCCACCGATGCCCTTGCTGAGCAGCGAGCTCGGATAGGTGGGCGGCAGTTTGTTCACCGGCGTTGGCGGAGAGTCGAGATCGCCGCCGAACGCGTCTTCACCGCCCTTCATCGCGAATTTCGGGATTTCCATCAGAAAGCCGCCACCGGTGCCGGTGGTGAGATCGCCGAGGTCGATGCCGAGATCGAGATCGGTGGACTGCTCGACCATTTCCTCGGGTTCGGGTTCGGGTTCATCCTCGGGCGGGGGTGCCTGTTCCTCGATGGTGGTGTCGGGCGGCTCCACGGTGATGTCATCCGGCTCGTAGGTCGGCGACTTCTGGAACATGTCGTTGAGCTTCTGCGAGAGCGGGATGGCCACAAACACCGCAAGCGTGGCGAACAATCCACCCATGATGGCGAAGATTGCGGAAAAAGTGCCCTTCGGCGGTTTGTAAACGTGGCGTTTCACGGATTACTTGGTCGAGACGGAGATCTTTTCCTTCATGGCACCGGCGAGAATCGCCTGGCCGTGCACTTGCTGCACCAGGCCGTGCGAAGATTCCTTGTCACCCTGGATGATCACCGGCATGTCGGGGGTTTCAACCAGCAGCGGCTTGATCTTGCTGATGACACCCTGGATGCCGATGCTTTCGCCGCCGTAATAGACCTTGTTCTCGGCCGTGACGGCGATCAGGATGGAGTTTTTCTCCAGCGCGCTCGCACCGCCGACATCCGGCTTGTTCACGGTGACGCCGGTTTCCTCCACGAACACCGTAGAGACGATGAAGAAAATGAGCAGGATGAACACGCAGTCGATCATCGATGAGAGGTCGATGATCACCGGCTCTTCCGCGTCGTCTCCGATTCCTTTTCCGAACATAATATGAGGTCAGCGTGGGGGTTGGGTTGAGGGGAAGCGGGTGGTCAGGATGAGGCTCTCGAGGCGCACCAGAGCGGCGGCGATCTCGTCCCTCTTGCCTTTGACAATGAGCGCGATGAACAAGCCGGGCAAAGCGATGGTGAGGCCGGTCTGGGTGGTGATGAGCGCTTCCTGCATGCCGTCGGCCACGCCGGTCATGCCGGCCTTGCCGCCGCCTTTGGCCAGTGCGCTGAACATGCCCAGAATGCCGGTGACGGTTCCTAACAGCCCGCAGAGCGGAGCGGCGGCGACGAGTGTGTTGACGACCAGCAGGCGGCGGTCCACTGCGGAGAGCACCTGCAGGCGGACTTCGTCGAAACGGCGGCTGACGATGCGGACGCTGAGCCGCGGACCATGGAGCACGTAGCGCAGGGCCTCGCCCATGCGGCCGGTCGCGTGTTCCGGCTGGTTGATCCAGTCCGTCCAATGGTCCGCGTGCTTGAGGTTGAGGTTTCCGCGGGAGACGTAGCCGAGGGCGGCGAAGGCGGCCCAATACAGCAGGAGCGCCACCACGCCGAGCATCCACATGATGTCGCCGCCCACGGCGAACATCTGCCAAGCATCCTGCAATGGTCCGGGAACTTGCATGGGGATTGGAACTCAGGCGGGGCTCGGGTTGACGGAATCGAGATCGAAATCGTCGTCATCCTCCTCGCCGTGATCCGGTTTCTCCGGATAAGGCATGTGGAGTTTGTCCAGTTCGCTGGTGCCGTTGACCAGGGCGATGGCGATGCTTTCGACCTCGCCGGCCTTGCCCTTGGCGAGTCCTTTCATCAGGCCGTGAAGGATGAGCACCGGGATGGCGACGATCAAACCCTCGGCGGTGGTGATGAGCGCCTCGGAGATGCCGGCGGAGAAGTTCTTGGCGTTGCCGGTGCCGTAGATGACCATCGCCTGGAAGGTCTTGATGATACCCAGCACGGTGCCGAGCAAGCCTAACAGCGGGCCGGTCGATGCGGTGAGCGCCAGGAACGGCAGGAAGCGTTCGAGCCTGGGTTTGACATCGATGAGTTTCTCGAAAATGGCCTCTTCAAGCACCTTGCGCTTGCCATAGAAATTTTCCACGCCGGCCCGCACCACCTCGCCGGGGAGCCCGCGGATGGTCGCGGCCTCTTGTTTGGCCGCCGCGTGATCGCCGGTGACGAGGTGATCGAGAATGCGGTTGATCATGCCGCGGTCCGGAACCGGGAAGCGGTAAATCTCGATGAGTTTGAAGATCACGATGAGTCCGGAGATGAAGCCCAGCACCAGGATGCTGTGTCCGACCATGCCACCTTTTTCGATGGTCTCCATCAAGCTGTCCTGTGCCTCTGCGGTCAGCATGGCCTTACCCATGGTGCCGTCCAGCGGGAGGATGCCCTCACCACCAAGCACCGCCTTGGCGATTCCACCCGGCTCGCCCGGCACGGCAACCACGGTTGGCAGCTCCGTTCCCGTCGAAGCGAAAGTCGCCGCGCCCTCGAAGGATTTGTCCTTGGTCGCGAAGAAAACCGCGGGTCCGGCGACCAGCAGCGAGCCTTCCATGGCTTCGTTGCCATTGCGCAGGGCCTTGCCCTCGAAAACATGGCCGCCTGCGACATTGCCCAGTCGGTCGATGCCGAGTTCCACCACCTTGCGGCGCTCCGCGAGTTCGGCCTGCGGGTTTTCGATGTTGGAGGCGGCGCGTTGGTCGAGACGCTCGACCTCCGCGAGATAGCGCTGGTTTTCCGCCGGGTGCAGGCGTGTGACGAACGCCTTCGAATACTGGTTGAGCACGCCGGAGGCATAGTTGAAATCCGTTTTGCGGGTTTCAACCTCGCGCTCGAGACTCTTGGCGCGCGAGGTCCGCTCCTCCTCCTCGCGCTGCAGGCCGCGCAGTTCCTTGCCGAGGGTCAGGGCCTCGTCGTCAAGGCGGTTGATCTCGCGATAGAGGCCGCGCCGGAGATCCGAATATTCGCGCTGGGTGGCGTTGAGTTCCTGGACGGACTTGTCGAGGTCGGTGCGCGCGGCATCGACCGGTTCCTGGGCGAAGAGGCGGGCGGACGCAAGCAGGCACGCGGCGGCCCAGCGGAAGTTTCTGGAAATCATGGTTTGCTGAATGGCAGGTTGATGAAGGTGGCGTCCGCATCGCCGGTGGTCGCGGCGAGAAGCTTTACAATGTCGGGCGCGAGGTCCTTGCGCTCCTGGAATTTCCATCCCTCCGGACCAGGCCGGCCCACCAAGGCGAAGGATCCGTCCTCATTGACGGCATAGGCCATTGCCAGGCCGAAATAGACCACCTGGACGTTGAACTCGCGGCCCTGGCCATCCTTGTGCAGTTCCGGCCGCACGTGAACGGTTTGCTGGAACTTCTCCGCCTCGCCTAACAGGTTCACCACATTGAGCAGGCGCTTGGAAACGCTCTCGCCGCGCTTCTCGGGCGGCAGCGCGATGTCGCGCTTCAAGTCTTCGATGCCCTGGGCCACTTTGGGGTCTTTGAGCAGGGGCTCCGGGAAAAACGGAATTTTCGCCACGAGGCTCTCTTCCAGGCTGCGGGTGATTGCGGTCATGTCCTCTTTCGCCTTCACGTAAAGGTCGCGCTCCGCGACTTTATCGAGCGATTCCTGGTCGGCTCCGGCCTTGCGGGTCTTGGCATCGGCGATCTGTTGCTTGAGGTCGGCGATCTCCTTCTCAAGGCCTTCCTTGTAGTTTTGCAGGACTTCCTGGTCGCGCGACCAGTCGTTCTCTTCCTGTTGGATTTTGCGCAGGGTTTCCACCCATTCGCGGACGGAAGTGCGGAGTTCCTCGGTGGGGCTGACGGCGGGTTCCTGCGCGAACGCGGGAACAGCCAGAAACAGGGTGATGAATGGGATCGGGAGGCGCATGGCGGGTTGCGGGGAAATAAAAGAAGGGCCGTCGGCATTTGCCGACGGCCCCCGTGTGACGATTTCGTCAGATTCAGCGCTTATTGGGCACCGGTGACTTCGATACGGTAGAACTCCGCAGGCTCGGTGGCCGGGAAGGTCGCCTGAAGTGCGGGAGCCGGGCCGAAGCTTTCGAGCGTCGTGGAACGGAACAGATCGAGGCTTAGCGTGACGTTTCCACCGTTTTTCTGCACGATCACCTGGTTCGGAGCCACGAGGTCGAGGATCGAGGCCGTGGTGTAGATGCTTTCGAACAGGTTGGTGGGGGACACGTTGTTGACATCGGCGCTGAAGCCGAGGGTCGTGAGGGCCGTGGTGCCTTCGAGGGTGTCGGAGATGCCGTCGTTGTCGGCATCCGCGAACGGAGGCTCGCCAACCTCCGGCAGCGGTGCGTTGCCAAGGAGCACACCCGAGGAGCTAAACTTGGTCCAGCCAGCAGCCCAGTTGCTGTTCGGGCCGGGAGCGAAAGCGCCGCGGTAACCGACATTCACGGGTGCGCCACCTTTGAGCGACACTCCCTCAACCAACGGCGAAGTGGCGGTTGGCGAAGGGTTGATCGCGGTGAGGACATTGCTGCCGTCGCGAGTGTAGGTCGTAAATCCCGGGTCGGTGCTGCCATTCGAGTTGCCGTCGGTGGGGACACCAGTCAACGCGTTGAAGAACAGGTTGTTGGTATTGGTGTTGGTGATCAGCGAGTTATTGCTCGAAGCTGTTCCGTTGTATGCGCCGGTGCCGAAGCGGCCGATGGTGTTGTGGGCGACGCGGGCGGTGGCACCGTTGGACTTGGCGTTGTCACGGAAGAACGCGAGCTCTTGGGCGAAGTCATCGAAGACGGAGTTGAAAACCTCGCCGTTGAAGTAGTCATCGAAGATAAACGCGTGGTTGCCCTTCTCAGTGAGCACCTGGCCGGTATTCGCCGAGATGGTGCTGAACGTGTTGGTGCGGCCCGGTCCGACGACGGTGGCGTTGTAGATGACGGGCTTGCTGAGAACGACAGCCGCAGTCCCTGGATCAGGTGTCCTCACGACCCTGTCCGCCAATACGGGTGGGTTGCTGACGTCGAACACCGCATCGTAAGCCACCTGTGTATTGGAGGTGGTGTTGGTTTCGACGCCGTCCGCTTCAAAGCCGCCATCGGCAATGCCGGGCTCTGCGACGGAGAACCAGAACTGGTGCACACCGGTGTGGCCCATGTCGATGTCGAAGTTGTCATCCTGGTTGTAGGCGAGCACGATGTGGTCGGTGCTGACCGTGCCGCCGAAGAACTCGATGCCATCGTCCTGGTTGGCATAGACCTCCACGTGATCGACCACAGTGCCGGCACCCACACCGCCGAGGGTGAGGCCGTTGATTTCCTTGCCGGCCGTGAACTCGTAGCCGCCGTGGCGGATGGAAACGTAGCGAACTACGCCGCTGTCGTCTGCGTCATCGCGGATGAATGGACCGCTGCTGGCAAACCCATACTGGATGGCGTCCGGCACGGAATCGCCGTCGTCGGAGGGAGTGCTGTCGGGGACGAAGCCTTCGATCGCTGCATAGCCGAGCACGTTGCCGGTGCCGCCGTTAAGCTGATTGATGTAGGCATTGCCAAGCAGCACGACGCCACCCCATTGGCCGGCGTCCGCCTTGGTTGGTGCCGGGCCGATGTTGGTGTCCGGATCGAAGGGAGAGTCCTGGCTGTTGGCCACTTCCCACTCGCGGACGGAGGTGAAGACGATCGGAGCGGCGGCAGTGCCATTCGCGATCAGGCGGCCGCCGCGGGTGGCGATCACGGAGCCGACCTTGTCGTCGGCCTTGTCGGTGATGGTGTTGCCCGGAGTTCCGTTGTCGTTGACGGAACCGTAGATCTTGGTGCCCGGTTCGATGGTGAGGGTGATGCCGTTGGGGATGAACACGCGGTCAGTGAGGAAATACTCATTGTTGGCGGTCCAGGTTTGGCTGACGGTGAGTGCACGCACGCCATTGACGCCGCTGCCGAGTGTGCTGTTGAGGGGGGCGAGGGTGCCGATGACGTCGATTTGGGCGGCGGTAACGGAGGCCGTGATGGCCACGGTCGCGAGGCCGAAAAGGCGTCTGAATTGGTTTGTTCTTGGTTTCATGATGATTGTGTTGGGATGTTGGGGAGCTCGCAAAGTGGTGCGAACAGGTGAAGGCTTGTCCGCCGTCTCACGCCGGAAGGAGTGAAATCAGGTGACAAAATCGTGACTTTCAAAATGACACCTCGGCCTCGATGAAATAGGATCTCCCCAGCACATCGTTGCTGTAGGTCTTTTCATCATAGATGTAGGTGTCTTCGGCACCGAGGAGGTTCTTGATGCCGAACCTGACGTTGTATTCGGCGTGCCCGGTCTCAATGGTTTTGCCAAGCACCAGGTCCCAGGTTGAGAGGGACTGGCGGGTGACCTCGGACTGGGCTTCGCTTTCCTTGAGAATCACCGGGTATTCGCCATTGTGGTTATAAACCAGGTTGGCGGTGAGATCCCAAGGTTCATATTGGTAAGTGAGAACCATGTTGGCGATGATCTGCGGTTGGAACGGCAATTGACTCGCGACCGGCGAGACGGTTCCTCCGCCATCGAAGAAGTAGTTCAGGACGGCATCGATGTAAGTGAAATTGCCTTTCAGGGAAAACGGGCCGAGATCGCGGATCTCCGCTTCGATTTCGATCCCGTTGATGTCTGCGGTGTAGTCCTGCGCCAGCGCCGGATCCAGAGAGCCGGTGGAGTCCTTGTAGAGGACGCCATCACCGGAAAAGATCTGGATGATCGGGCGATCCAGCTTTTTGTGAAACAGCCCGGCTCGAATGGTCACGGCCTCGTCGGGCCGGAGTGTGGCGGAGAGGTCGAAGTTCTCGATTTCAGTGCGGTCAAGCTTGACATTGCCGCGGCGCACGATGCCGGACGACTGGTCGGTGGAGGTGGTTGGCAGGAACTCCCAAAAAGTGGGGCGGGCCACGGTGCGCGACCAGGCGAATGCGACATCGAGGGTATTTTCAAAGAGTGATGCTCCGGTGATGAGCGAGGGCAGCAGCGCGGTCTGTTCATCGCGGTTTTCCCAGCCAAGAGCTTCCACGGCTTCGTCCGTGAATGGAATCAACGGTGGCGACGCCACATCGATTTCATAGCTTTCCTGTTCATGGCGAACGCCGCCGGCGAGAAAGTAGTCATCCACCTGCAGGCGGCCGCTGACGAAGATTCCGAGTTGATCCAAAACGGTATTGAGGTTTTCGACGCCCCCGTCCTCCACGCCGTAGCCGTAGTAAGGCCCGGTGTTGACATTGCCGGTGAAAAGATCCGAGATTCCCGAGGGATCCGCGGCGAGCTCCGTGCCAAGGCCGTCAATCGTGTCGGGGACCGCAAAGTTGCCGTTGGTCTCTGCGGTGGTTAAGCCATAGACGCGAGCTTTGATGTCCCGGGACTTCTTCAAGCTGGATCCCCCGAGACCGAGTTCGAAAACGCGATCTTCCGAGGTTGGGTCCAAGTTGAAGGGAATGGTGACGGCCATCTGCTGGTGGGACGCCTCTTCCGTGGTCTTGTCGGCACGGCGGAAGGCGGTGACCGTGCGTTCGGCCTGACCCACGAGAGGGGCGACCGGGTAGATGGTTTTGACCGGAGGAAGGGCTCCATTCACGAGCGGCAATCCCTGGTTGGCCTCGATGGATGCAACGGCTTCCTCCCCCAGCAAACCCACCAGATAATCGCGGGAGTTCGCCCAAGTCGCGGTGGCGGGATCCAGGCCGACGGCGGACGCATTGTCCCTGATTAGGGTGTCAAGGTTCTCGTTCGCGATTGTCACATAGGGTGCGAGGGCCTGGGCGGAGAAATCCAGCAGTCCGTATTCAAAGTGGGATGAGTGTGGACGATCTTCCGTCGAGTTGCTCTCCGTGACTCCCCAATCGACTTGAATGCCATCTTTTGACATCTGGTGCTGTCCGGTTGCCTGGAAGATTTCGAGATCGCGTGTCAGGGTTCCGATGTCCCAGAACTCCCGGAAATAGACAGCGTCCGCTCCGTAAGTGTCCCGGACGATGGGCGCGATCGAAGGATCCACGATGCGCCCGTATTCGTTGCCGGTGCCCTCGATGCGGCGGCCCTGGGTTACCGTGTCCTGGGCGGTGTGTTTGTTGAAATAAGTAAGCTGCAGCCGGTTGAGTTCATTGATCTCAAGGGCCGCCGAGGCAAAGGCTGAAAGCTCGACGCCCCGATCATAGTCATCCCGGATGAAACTGCGGTCCTGGTTGTTGATGTCCGATGTGTTGTTAGAGTCCCCGGATTTCTGGCCGAAGGCTGTCATGACACCTAACTTCATTCCATACGGCAGGGCAAAGGTTTCGCCATAGGTCAAGCCGTAGGAATAGCCCAGATCCGCCTCCTCCTGTTTCGGCAGGAGATCCCGGGACTTGTGAAGCGTTGTCATCTTGCTCTTGAGCTCATCGGCGGAGGTGGTGGGGCTGGGAAGGAAGACGATGTCACCGGTGTCGGGATTCCGGGTTTCGAGCACGTTTGGCATCGGGTCGCCCGCCTCGCCGAAAAACCCCAAGTCGCCGTCCGGGCGGACAAACATCACATCGTCGGTCTCGGAATTGGTCTCGATCTTGAATTTGAAGTTGAGGATCCGCTCTTCGGGAAACGCCCGGGTGACGATGTCGATGGCGGCTCCGCCGAAATCAGCGGACATCTCCGGGGAGAAGGTTTTGGCGACGTTGATGGCCTCGATCACATTGGTCGGGAACATGTCGAGTTGGACGGCCTTGCGGGATGGATCGGCGGAGGCGATTTGAGCGCCATTGAAGGTGGTGGTGACGTAGCGATCGGCAAGACCGCGAACCACCGCATATTTGCCGTCCACGATGTTGGCACCGGAAACCTTGGAAATGGCCTCGCCCGCATCGCTCACGGCGGTCTTGGCGAAGTCGTCGCGATTGACGCCGGATGTCAGGACGGGTGACTCGGCGGAGAGCGCGAGATTGAAATCCCCCTGCGACTCGCCCTGATACTCGCCAACGATGGTTTCCTCATCGAGCACGGTTTCCTGCGCAGTGTCGTCGGCGGGTTTGAGGCGGAGGCCGAAGCGGGTTTCCGCGGGCTGGCCTTCGAGGGTGGTGACGACGGCGGATTCGGTAAAGTAGCCGAGTTTGGTGGCTTCCAGCGTGAAGGATCCGGCGGGCAGGCCGCCGATGGTGAAGCGCCCTTTGGCATCGGTTTCGGCCGTGCGGCCGGTGCCGGCGACATCGACGAAGGCACCGGCGA
>JBGSUP010000208.1:0-3819 GCA_041753485.1 Akkermansiaceae bacterium | reverse complement strand
TCCGCTGGGATGACGGTCTTGGAGCCTTCGCCCTGATAGCCGCCGCCGATGCCGTTGACTTCGGCGGTGGGACGCGCCCAGACACGCTCCGCCGAGCTGTAGCCGGGTTCGCCGAAAAGGCCGGGAGAGCCGGTCACTTTGAGAAAATCCGCGTCGCCCATGCTGGGGACGCGCGCCCACATTTCGCGCTCCCAGGTTTCCAAGGGCCGGACCTGATCATAGAAACCATCGATTGCCACGCGGCCATCGGGAGTGTGCAGGCTGGCGACGAGTCGTGCGATGGCGGCGGCCGGATTCGCCACCGCTCCGCCGAAGAGGCCGGAGTGGAGATCGCCCTTCGGTCCACGCAGGATGGCCTCGCAGCAGGTGATGCCGCGCAGGCCGTAACCGAGGGTGGGCACCCCGGGAGCGACCATGCCGGTATCGGAAATGGCAATCACATCGCAGCGGAGTTCGTCGCGATGCAGGAGCAGGAAGGAAGCGAGATTCGGGCTGCCAATTTCCTCCTCGCCTTCAAAGAGAAAGATCAGATTGACGGGCAGGCTTGCCGTTTCGCGCAGCGATTTTTCCACTCCGAGCACGTGGGCCAGCATCTGGCCCTTGTTGTCAGTGGCGCCGCGAGCCTGGATTCTGCCGTCGCGGATCTCCGGTTGAAAGGGATCGCTGGTCCACAGCTTGAGCGGATCGACCGGCTGCACGTCGTAATGGCCATAGATGAGCACCGTGCGGAGTCCTGCCACATGGGCATTGCGGGCGATCACGACCGGGTGTTTCGGCGTCTCGTGAAGCTGTGCGGTGAGGCCCATGCCCGAGAGTTTGGCAAGCAGCCAATCAGCGCAGGCCCGGACGTCCGCCGCATGCCGCGAATCGGTGGAAATGCTCGGGAAACGCAGGAAGGAAAACAGATCTTCAAGATCGGGGCTCACGGCGCGATGCTTGCCGCTGCGAGCCCCGGCCCGCAAGGCGAATTGATTCTCATTTCCGCCACCATTTCCGCTCGGGCGGGAAGGCCCTGCCCCTTCCTCCCGCGGCGATCCATCCGGCATGATCGACAATTCCGTGAAAATGTTCGCTTGAACATTTATTCCGGGCGGGCATTTTTCTGTCATGGCCGCAGCCTTCGCCGAACTCCACGCCCGCAGCGCGTTTTCCTTTCTTCGTGGTGCCAGTGCGCCCGAGGAAATGGTCCGGCGTGCGGCGGCGCAGGGGATGGCGGCGATCGCCTTCACCGATCACGGGGGATTCCAAGGTTCGGCCCGTGCGCATGCCGCGGCGCGTGAGGCTGGCATCCGCGCCATCGTCGGAGTCACCCTGGAGCTGCGGGATTTCAAATTCCAACTTTCAAATACCGCCGCGCAGCTGCCGGTCCTCTGCGTGAACCACCGCGGTTATTCCGCACTCTGCCAGCATCTGACGGACCAGGCGCTTTCGGCGAATTCGCCATCCACCATCCGGCATCTTCAATCCTCTCAGGGGGATCTCATCGTGCTCACCGGCGATCGCGACGGTCCGCTGGTCCCTCATCTCCTGCGAAACGACCGGACCGCCGCGCTCTCCGCCGCGAAGGAGCTCATCGAGGTCTTCGGCCGGGGAAATGTCTATGTCGAACTCAACCGCCACCGCCTGCGTGACGACGACTTGATCAACCGGCAGCTGATGGATCTCGCGCGCCACTTGAAACTGCCGCTCATCGCCTCCAACGCGCCGCTCCACAGCACCCGCGCCGGGCGCATGCTCGCCGATGCCTTCACCTGTCTGCGCCATCACACGACGCTCGATCAGGCCGGTGCGCTGCTGGCTCCGAATGGCGAGCGCCACCTCAAGCCGCCGCATGAAATGGCCGCGCTCTTCGCCGATCTGCCGGAGGCCATCGACAACAGCCGCCGGGTGTTGGAACGGATCGAATTCACGCTGGAAAACCTCGGTTATCATTTCCCGGACTGGCACGATGGCACCGGCCACGCGCTTTCGATGCCCGAGCAAACGACCCTGCTGCGCCGCCACGCCTATGCCGGTGCCGGCACGCGTTACGGAAACATCACGCCTGCTGTTAGAAATCAGCTCGATCACGAGACCGCGCTGATCCACCGGCTCGGGTTTTCCGGGTATTTCCTCATTGTGCATGATCTCGTGCTGTTTGCCCGCGGCCGCGGCATCCTGTGCCAGGGCAGGGGATCGGCGGCGAACTCCGCGGTGTGTTACGCGCTCGGTCTCACCCATGTCGATCCGATCGGCGGCGGCTTGTTGTTCGAGCGCTTTCTCTCGGAAAACCGCCGTTCGTGGCCGGACATCGACATCGACTTTCCGTCCGGCCCGCGGCGCGAGGAGGTGATCCAGTATGTTTTCAGGAAATACGGCGGGCGCGGCGCGGCGATGACCGCCAACGTGATCACCTATCAGCCGAAGTCCGCGTTCCGCGAAATGGCCAAGGTGCTCGGCATGCCGCCATCGCTCGCGGACCGTTTCTCGCAAACGCGCGTGCTGCCGTGGGAGGAGGGCGGGGAGCGCGGAGCGCGGAGCATGGATGCGGGAAGCAAGCAAGCTGCCGCGGCCGGTTCATTCACAACCCGCAATCCGCAATCCGCGATCCATCATCTCTATCACGCCGTGCTCGGGCTGCCACGCCACCTCGGCCAGCACTCCGGCGGCATGATCATCTGCGATGCCGGGCTCGACCGCATCGTGCCGCTGCAGGCCGCGGCCATGCCCGGCCGCAACATCGTCCAGTGGGACAAGGAGGATTGCGAGAACCTCGGCATCGTCAAGGTGGATCTGTTAGGCCTCGGGATGCTCGCCGCGATGGAAACCACGCTCGAAATCTGTGCGAAACGCGGCCGCCCGGTCGATCCGGCGCGCATCCCGAAGGATGATCCGGCGGTGTTTGAAATGCTCGGCCGCGCCGATACCATCGGCACTTTCCAGGTGGAATCCCGCGCCCAGATGGCCACCCTGCCGATCCTGCGGCCGAAGACGTTTTACGATGTCGCCATCCAGGTGGCGATCATCCGGCCCGGGCCGATCGTCGGCGATCTGGTGCACCCCTACCTCAACCGCCGCAACGGCCATGAGCCGGTGGACTTCATCCATCCCCTGTTGGAACCGGTGCTCGGGCGCACGCTTGGCGTGCCTTTGTTTCAGGAACAGGTCCTTCGCATCGCGATGGCGCTGGCGGATTTCACCGGCGCGGAGGCGGATGAATTGCGCCGTGCGATGGGCTCCAGCCGCTCCAGCGAACGGATGGAGCGCATGACCCGCAAGTTGCGCCAACGCATGACGGACAACGGCGTCACGCCGCAGGCCCAGGAGAAGGTCATCCAATCGATCGGGTCGTTCGCGTTGTATGGATTTCCCGAGAGTCATGCCATATCCTTCGCGCTCATCGCCTACGCTTCATGCTGGCTCAAGGTGCACCGTGCGGTGGAGTTCTATACCGGGCTGATCAACCACCAGCCGATGGGTTTCTACCCGGTGAACACGATCATCCAGGACGCCAAGCGCCATCGCATCCGCGTCCGCCCGGTGTCCTGCGTCCACAGCGAGGTGGAGACCGCCGTTGAGGACGAGCACACGCTGCGCCTCGGCCTTCACCGCCTGAAGGGGCTTTCCGGGAAAACCGCGGAGCGCATCGTCGCCGAGCGCCGGACATCCGACTTCCGCTCGCTGCACGATTTGCTCACGCGGGTGCGCCCGGATTCTGCGGAAAAGCGCCTGCTCGCCAGCGCCGGAGCCCTCAACGACCTGCCGGAGATCGAGCATCGCCGCGAGGCCCTGTGGCAGGCCGAGCTGCCGCTCCATGATGATCTGTTAGGCTCCGCGCTG
>JBGSUP010000207.1:0-8726 GCA_041753485.1 Akkermansiaceae bacterium | reverse complement strand
GCGCGGCGGCGGCGAGTTCCGGCGCGCGGCGCGCCTCGTTGTGCTCATGCAGCGCCACCAGCGGCTTGCCGGAAATCCCGTGATGCGCCAGCAGCAGCCCGGAATGCCGGGTGTCCTCGCAGGCGATCCGATCGGCGCTTTTCAGAACCTCCAGCGCCCGCAGCGTGATATCAGCCAGATTGCCAATCGGTGTGGGAACAAGGATGACGCGGCCGGAAGTTTCCATGAGGCTGGGGACGGCGCGAAGCAGCGGGAAAAGTAGCCTCACTAGGATTCGAACCTAGAATAACGGAATCAAAATCCGGGGTGTTACCATTACACTATGAGGCTTTTGCAAGGCTCCTGGGCCTTCGGCGGGCGGAACGTAAACCGGCCCGCGTCCTTTTGGCAACCGGGAAAATCGCCCGCCACGGGCATTCTGCCTGCCGCCATTCTCAATGTGTTCGGCCATCAAGCTACCGAGTCAAATTACACGGATCTTACATGAACTGGCCGAACCCAAATCTCAATCCCTTCCGTGTAATCCGTCGTTAAAATCCGTCAAACTGAACTTTCAGCTGCTGATTCCAGGTTCAATCCGATGCGTGGGAATAAAAAACGCCCCGGACTGAGCGGGTCAGTCCGGGGCGCAGTGGCTTGTTTTTTGAATGCCTTGCGATTCTTCAAGGAGCTTTGTTCACGCGGAAGAAGCGCTTCGGTTGGCTGCCCGGGGTGATCGGGATGGTGACGGTCTCGGTGGGCCCGGTCGCGGTGAAGGCCTCCGAGGGCATGTTGGCAAACGACACCAGGGTGGTCGATTCACCGACCAGGTAGCTGGCTCCGTTGGTCAGGCCCTCGACCACGAACTGGATGTCCGCACCGGCGTTGACGATCTGCACCGAGGTGATGCGGAGTTCCGAGGCGGGCGTGACAGTGAAGAACTGGTCGCCCGTGAAGGTCGAGTAGTTCACACCACTGACCGTGCCGGTGAAGGTGCCTATGCCATCGCCGCCGAGATTGCCCTGCGGGGCGGTGAGGCCGCCGAGGACTTGGTTCGACATATATGCGTGGCTGTCGTTGTTGATCATTGCGGCGATCTTGAAGCTGCCGCTGGGGCTGCCGAGATCGGCGAGGTCGATGCAGAGTTCGACACCGGTGGTGACGGCGGCCGCGGCCACTTGATCGGCGGCTGCGGAGCCGCCACCCAGAACGCCTGCGGTGTTCGCATTGCTGTAGGCCACCCTGATCGGTGAGGCGTTGACTCCCGTGCCGGTGGTTCCGGAACCTTCCTCAAGGCCGCCGAAGACATTCTCATAGGAGTTTCCACTGCCACCGAGTTGGACGAAGTCGAGATCGAACTTGCTCAGGCCGCGGCGGACGAAGAGGTGATAGTCCGCTTCAAAACCCGTGTCGAAGGTGAGTCCGGCAAGCCTGGTGTAGGCGTCGAAATCGATGTTCGGATTGGTTCCGCCGGCCGACACGCTGTTATCAATGACGTTCTGCCCGCCGCTGACCGAGTCGATGAAGATCTCGAGCTTGTTGAAACTGTTGCCGATGTTCCCGGTCAGCATCAGGTAGAGCTTGCCGTCCTTGATTCTGGCGTAGGCGGCATTCAGCTCGTTCAAGTTGTCGCCGAATCCGGTCTCCACGGTTTGCACGGCGATTGGGGTGCCATAAACCGCGTCCAGGGTGCCGTCGATCACGACGATGCCCAGTGAGACGGCATTGCTGTTCTCGTCGTTGGGATCGCTGCCTTGGGCGACTTCCTGACCGTCGTTCTCATTGTCGCCGTCGCTGTCCGGATTGTTCGGGTCGGTGCCGGTGTCCGCAGCGCTGACAAAATCCTCGGTGTTGGTTTCCACGTTGTCGGCGAGGCCGTCGTCATCGCTGTCAGTATCGCAGGGATCGGTGCCGGTGTTTGAAGTGCTGACAAAGGTGCCGGTGTTGGTTTCCACATCATCGTTCAGGGTGTCGCCATCGGTATCGCCAAGGAGCGGGTTGCTGCCGAGGGCTTGTTCCTGGAAGTTGGTGAGAGTGTCGGTGTCGCTGGTCACTCCCGGGACAAGATCGCCATAGAGGTTTTCCCAACTGTCACGGAGCGTGTCGGTGTCGGCATCGGTCGGGCTGACGGCGCTGAGGCCCGCCCAGGTGGTGGCGACGACGAGGTCATCCCAGTAAACCGGGCCGGAACCGCCCGAGGTGTAGCGGATGCCAGTGGCAATGGCGTTGAGCGGAGTGGTGAAGGTGGTGCTCACATCGGCGGAGGTTTCGAGACCGGCAAGGTTCGGGTTCACCCAGAGCTGGATGGTGGCGTTGACGGTATCGAGCTTGGCGACGAGGGTGTAGTCGGTTCCGGCGGCTGGCACGGTTCCGCTGAGGGTTGAGGCCTCACCGGCGGGGACGACGCCGAAGTTCCGGTCGCCTCCGAAGTCGAGATCCCCGGGAACACCGGCGTAGGCGACTTCGGTGGAGCCGTTGGTGAACTGGACGCCGCTGAAGGTGGCGCCGCTGCTGCGGTTCATCCGGGTCTTGATGTAAAGGACCTTGGCATTGGAACCGGCTTCATTGGCAACCCGGCTGAGAGCCGTTCCGCCTGTGGCCGCTCCATTAAGGTCACGGGTAGCCGTGCTGTTCTGGGTGACGAGGCGGTTGCACTCGACGAGGGAGCCGAAAGTCGTGCTCCAGGGAGCGACGGCTTCGGTGTGGCCAATGAAGGCGTCGTTGTCGGTGCGGTTGTCGTAATCGAAAACCTGGCCTTCGAAGCCCGGATTGCCGTTGATGCCGCCATTGGCGTAATCGAAGAAATCATAGCCGACCACGGCGGTGTCGCCATTGGTCGCGAGATCGTCGCCTGCATTTCCGGTGGTCGGGTTGGTGCCGAGGGAAAGCTCGGTGGCATCGTTCGTTCCGCCGCCATCGGTGTCGGCGAGGTTCGGGTTGGTCAAGGTGTTGTTCACCTCGTTGCCGTCCGTTAGGAAGTCGCCATCGCTGTCGGGATCGAGCGGGTCGGTTCCGGTATTGGTCGGGCTCACGTAGGTTCCAGTATTGGTTTCCACCGAGTCGTCCAGGCCGTCGCCATCGGAATCGCCGGTGCCGAGGATGGGGAGCACGTCGGACCAGGTGGCACCGAAGCGAATCTCGTCGGCAGTCACGCCATTGGTGTCATTGAAGCGGGCGATCGAGGTGCGATCAAATTGAAGATTGAAGCCAGTGGCGGTGAAGGTGGCTGGGCCGGATGTCACTTCAGAGGTGATATCCGATGGATTGCGCCAGATCGAAATGCTATCGGCAAGGTTGTCAGTAGAGAAGGTGATCCTGCCGACGATGAGATTCACGTTTGTGTCGGCGGATCCTAAATCTCCCTGCAAGCCGGGATTATCGAAGAGTTCGACACTTAGTTTACTGGTGTCAGCGCCCAGTCCGGTCACAATTCTGATTTTGCGGTTGGTTCCACCATCATTGAAATTGCCATTGTGAAACTCGATCCCGCGGTATTTACCAAAATCCACGGCGTCCAGTTGGATAAGGAAGCTGAAATACACCTCGCCTGCGGTGGAGTCGTTGTAAGGTGCGGCTAACAAGCGTCCCGTACGGCCAAACCCACCGCTGCTGTATTGGATCGCGCCGCCGGCGGTGGCGAGATCGTTCGTGTTCGCGCTGGTGTCCGTGTAGCTCAGGCCGCCGCTGATCACGGTGGGCGACTGGGATCCGGTATCAATCCAGGTTCCGGTGAAGCCGGTGGCGATCGGGCCTTGGCCGACGAGATTGGTGAGCGCGGTGTAATTCGATCCGCCGGTGAGGAACGAGTCCGCGGCGGTGGGGGCGGCAAGCAGCGCGGAGCTGCCGAGGGCGAGGGTGGCGGCGAGGGCGGAATAAGTCCGCGCGGCCCCAGTCTGGGTCTGGTTTTTCATGGGTTGTGGGATTTGGATTACGGTGGCACGCCGCCCGGGTGAGAGACGGCTGATCGTATCTTGCAAATGCCGAATCCGGGTGGCGGGTTTAAAAAATTTTGTGAATTCTCAAATAAGGCCACGTTCCGATAACTGTCAACCCGGCCTGAAAAGCGGTGGAATCCCTAGCAGGTGGACTTCCTGGGGGCCCCGTCCGCTCCAATCCGACCTTGCGGGGCTCCGGGATCACGAGGGCCCGCAACAATGATTTGCGCCGGTGGAAACTCGCACGATCATTGCAGAATACATGGTAATCATAAACCCTTCTGGCGGTGAAGACATTCACATCAGGAGATCTTTCAAAGTCATGACCGCGAAAACCCATAGCAAACCCGTAGCTCGGGGCTTCGCGCTCGTCGTCACACTCAGCCTGATGATCCTGCTCACGGTGATCGCCGTCGGTCTGCTCTCGCTGAGTGCGGTTTCCCTGCGTTCCTCCTCTACCGGCGAGGCGGATGCCCGGGCCTATGCGAACGCCCGCATGGCGGTGATTCTCGCGATCGGCGAACTGCAGAGGGAAGCGGGTGACGACCGGCGGATCACCGCCGACGCCTCGATCCTGCTGCCGGATGCCATTCCTCCTGCCGGGGGGCAGTCCAAGCCCCAACCGCAACGGCACCTGGTCGGTGTCTGGTCGTCCTGGTCGCCGGGTTTGATTGCCAATCCCGGGCAGAGCGCACCGGATTACAAGACGCCGAAAACGAATTTGTTCCGCTCCTGGTTGGTCTCCACACCCGATCCCGCGGTGACGAGGAATCGGGACTGGGCGACGACGGTCGTCGATCCGGAAGATCCCAAGCGGGTCCGGCTGTTCTCGCTGGGCAAGGATGGTTTCGACCTTTCCGCAGCCCCGGTTCCCACTCCGCGCGGCAGCATTGCGTGGGTGGTCTCACAGGAAAACACCAAGGCCAAAGTCAACGTCGCGGGACCCGAGGCGGACGCGGCGGCAAACCTCGCCCTCCAAGCCCAGCGCCGGCCCTCGCTCGCCTCGTCGGGCGTGCTTAAACAACCGGCGAGCGGCTGGAACTTGCGCGCCGACCGATTGCTGTCGTTCAAGCAGATCGGATTGGATGCCGAGATCGCCACGGATGCCGCTGCGATCCCTGCGGCGGGCGCTAGCTTCACCGTGCACTCCCAAGGCCTGCTGACCGATGTGGTGCGGGGAGGCCTCAAAACCGATCTGAACCTCGGCTTTGAGTTGAGTGATGCGGATTTCACACAAGCGGCCTGGGACGGGGTTCCCAATCCGTTCCGCTCGCCCGGCGGCGCGGGATTCTCCTCCCCCGCCTCGTTCAAGGGGCAGCGCGCCTTGTTCGCACCGCTGGTGGAGAATCCGATCGTCTCGACGACGGTGAAGTATGACGCGTTCGATCTCCAAAACCGCTTTTACGGCGCATCGGTTCCCACCTTCGATCATCTGAGGTCGTTCTATCGGATTCCCCATCATCTTTACGGCGGGTCGCCGCCGACGGTGGCCGAGCGCGGGCCGGATCACATCGCCGTGAAGCTTCCCGGCGGTGGCGGTGGCAAAACGTATTTCAGCGATGCGAATCCTCCGCAAGGCGAGGGTTCAAGCCTCGCCATCCGCCCGGTCCTCAACCGTCTCGTCTATCTGCTCAGCGTCGGGCTCACGAACCAAAAAGGCGAACTCGGATTGGTTCTGACCCCGATCGTTTCGCTTTGGAATCCCTACAACACGGCGCTCGAAATCGAGGGCGCGGTGGCCTACCCGTGGATGGACATGCCCTTCAACCTCAATTGGAAGGTGGTCGCCGCCAACGGCGGGCAGAGCAAGTGGCCCACCGTTTACATGTCCATGATGATGGCCAAACAATTCGAGTCCAAGAATCACGGGCGCTCGGTGAACCCCTACTTTCTCTGCGAAATCACCGCGGAGGGCGACGGCGCGATGAGCAAGCCGATCCGCTTCGAGCCCGGCGAGGTCCGGGTGTTCGCGCCGGTTTCGAATGTTCCGGTAGATTTCAACCGCAAGGGCACGAACCAGCAGCGGACCGTCCGCCTGCGGCCGGTGGAAAACAGCAACCAGTTGAACCTGCGCGGTGGCTTCACCGTTCCCATGACCAACGGCGTGAAGACCCAGGAAGGGCAAACCGGCCTTCCCATTTCCTACAAGGTCAAGGGAACGGACAAGATCTTCCTGCAGTTGGTGGCCTCACAGCCGAATGCCACGGTGGACGTGGAAGGTTATCATTATTTTGTCTCGCTCGAGGATGCCGGGCGGATCAAGAGCGGCAACTCGGATGCCGCCCGCGGCGAAGCGGTCAACGAGGTCCAGGTGCTCGGCTTCCAGTCGAACATCACGGTGGTGAATGCGCCGACGATCAATGGATCGGACCTTTCGATCAGACCGCTGCCCTTCGCCGTGATGGAGACCTTCCACCGGACGGCTCTGGCGAGCGGTGCGAACCGGCCAAACGCCGATCTCGTTTACACCACCAACCCGCGCCAGACATGGATCAACCGCGATCTCTCGTCGGGCAGCTTTGATGTGGCTCCGCACTTCCGGTCAACCCTCGTCGGAACTGCGGACTTCAGCGGCGCGATCGAGACCTCCTTCGATGGCAGGCGCTCGTTCTGGGGTTCTTCCCATAGCAGCGCCGCGGGCAAGGACTATCTGCCGTTTTTCGAAATTCCGCGCGAGCCCTTGCTCTCGCTGGCGGCTTTCCAACACGCCGATCTCTCCGCCTCCACCTATTCCTCCGCGAACCAGTTTGCAAACAGTTGGGCCTCGCCTTACCTGGCACTCGGAAAAACCGCTGCCATCACCAAGAAGTATGCAAGCAATGGCGTTCCCGTTTACGACACCCCCTTTCTGGTCAACGAAGCGCTGTGGGACAGCTTCTTCTTCAGCGGCGCCGCGCCGGTCCTGAAACCCGCGGCAAGCGGCAAACCTGCCACCGCCTGGGACTCGCCGATCGCCGTGGTCACCCGCTCGCTCGATCAAGTCGTCGGCGATTTCGTCGCGGATCCGTCGGGCAAGCCACTCGCCAACAGCCGCATGCGCTTGAGCAAGGGCCGGCTCGCCGATGAGGTGCTGGTGAAACGCTTGCTCGATCCCGCCGGTTGCGCCCGGATCGCTGCCCACCTCACGGTGGATGGGGCGTTCAATATCAACTCCACCGACGTGGAGGCCTGGATCGCCCTGCTCTCCGGCCTGCGTGGCGAGGCCTTCGAGGTCGAGGGTGGCACCGCGCCGAGCGGCGATCTCACAGCCTTGCCGCGCTTCCGCCATCCGACCGGCAAGACGGACGACAATTGGAATGGATTCCGCGCCTTGAGCGATGCCCAGATCCGGACGCTCGCCACCAATCTGGTGGCGGAGATCCGTTCCCGCGGCCCCTTCCTTTCGCTCGCGGAATTCGTCAACCGGCGCGTCGAGGACAGCGCCTTGGGCAGGAGCGGCGCCATCCAGGCCGCGATCGACACATCGAGCGTGAATGCGCAGGCAAAACAAAGCCCTTTCGACGAAGGAAAATATCCTGATGAAGCCAGGGATCACATCATCAAGGACACGGGGGTGGGAATCCCCGGTTATCTGACCCAGGCCGATGTGCTGCAGTCGCTGGCCCCGGTCATCACCTCCCGTTCGGATACCTTCACGATTCGCGGCTACGGCGAGGCCAAGGACCAGGCCGGGAAGGTGATCGCGCGCAGTTGGTGTGAGGCTGTCGTCCAGCGCACACCCGAATTCGTGGACCCCTCGAATGCCGCGGATGCCGCCATCTCTTCGCTCACGGCTGTGAACTCGACATTCGGCCGCAGGTTTGAAATCGTCTCGTTCCGTCGGATTTCCAACGCCGAAATCCAGTAAACCCGCAAACCTCCACTGCTTCCATGACTGTGAAACCACGCGCCCTGCGCTCCCTCATCCTGGTGGGAATCGTCACCTCCCACGGCGTGCTGCTGGCAGCCCCGATCCGGTTTTTGCCGTGGGATGAGGGCATCGCCGCACGCAAGCTGGGTTTTCAGAATGGCAAGGAAACCGGCGAGCTTCAGAATCTCCATCCCCTCCAGCGATCGAAGCCGATGGACGGGACCCAAGGGGAGGCCCCCTTGCAACTGGTCGCGCTCGATCGGAAGAGCCCGGACGGGAAACCGGTGGCCATTGAAATCAAAGGCATCGATGGGCTCCAGTCGCCCTTGGTCCTGCTGCTGCCGGATCCCAAGCACCCAACGGGGCTGCGGACTTTTGCGATCGAGGACAATGCCTCGAAATTCAGCTGGGGCAGCATGCGCTTCATCAATGCCACCGGCAAGCCGCTGCTGATCCGCCACGAACAATCCATCAAGGCCTTGCCGGGAACCTGGACACCGGTGGATATCGATCCGGGTGGCAGTCCCCGCAATTTCGGGGTGCAAGTGGTGGCCGCGGCCGACCTGAAAACCATCCTCTACTCCGCCATTTGGGAATATCATCCGGACGTCCGCAAACTGGCCTTCATCCTGCCCGGCGCGGACGCTGGTGGCGGGGTGATCGCATTCAAGATCATCCCGGAAGACCGGCGAATGCTCGCGGCTGCCGCCGCCGCGGAGAAGGCCGAACGCTCCTCCCCAGCCCCTCCGGCAAATCCCTGAATCCACGCGCAGCGATCGGTTTCAATCACGCCACGAAAGCTCGATGGCGTGGAAACTGCCACCGAGCTGGGCGGGGTGGGTGAGGGTTTGGAACTGGCGCAAGGCGGCGGCTTGCGGCCGGCCCTCCATTTCGAGCAGCCAGTCGCGGGCGATTTCCGTGAGCCATGCGCCTTGGCTGCGGCAGACGGTTTGCCGTCCGCC
>JBGSUP010000206.1:0-4020 GCA_041753485.1 Akkermansiaceae bacterium | reverse complement strand
GTCGGCGACCGTTATGAAACCTCAATCCCCGGCGTTTACGCCGCTGGCGACATCACCGGCCCGCCATGGCTGGCGCACACCGCCTCGTTCGAGGCCGTGCAGGCTGTGGAAGGCTTGTATGTGGACGGCCACAAGCCGCGCAAAGTGACGAATTTCCCGGGTTGCACCTACTGCCATCCGCAGGTCGCCTCCGTCGGCAAGACCGAACGCGCGCTCAAGGAAGAAGGCATCGACTACAAGGTGGGCAAGATTCCATTCATGGCAATCGGCAAGGCAATCGCGTCCGGCGAGCCCGAGGGTTTCGCGAAACTGCTCTTTGGCGCAAAGCACGGCGAGTTGCTGGGCGCGCACATCATCGGTGAGAATGCCACCGAACTCATCGCCGAGATGGGACTGGCACTCGACCAGGAACTCACCGCGAATGAAATCCACGCGACGATCCACGCGCATCCAACGATGTCCGAGGTGATCCACGAGGCCACGCTCGCTGCCGATGGCCACGCGATCCACTTCTGAGCGCTGAGCTCGTTGCTATTCGGGTTTTGCCGGAACAATGAGCGTCGGCACGGTCGCCTTGCGCACCATGCCCTCCGCCACGCTGCCGAGCAAGAGGGATGCGATCACGCCGTGTCCATGCGAGCCGAGAACCACGAAGTCCGCGCCACACTCCTTGACGTAATCCAGCAGCGAATGGAGCGGACTGCCCTCGGCGATCTGGCAGACCGCGTCGTTGAGCCCGGGTTTCACCTCGGCGAGCAATTCTTCGAGCTTGGCGGTCGCCCGGCGCTTGGCCTCCTCTTGATAGGCGTGCAGGGCCGGGAACTCGTCCGGTGTGAACCCGTAAGCCGTGTAGCTGGGCTCCGGTTCGACGACGTGGAACAGGCGCAACTGCGCCCCGAAGGCATTTGCCAGTCCGCTGGCCATTTTCAGCACGCCGGGGGTTGCGTTTGAGAAATCGACTGCAACAACGATGGTTTTCATAGCACTTCTAACCAAGCACCGCAGCAGGACAAATGCAATGAATCATTCCTGCCTGCCGGTCCCCGGACAAAAATATCCGGATCCGTCGGAACGGAGAGACAATCGAAGAAGGCCTCGGATGCGCCGGACGAGTAGCGAATTACTTCGTGTAATTCACCTCGGGAGCCGGGGCCGCCTGGATTTCATGGAACTGTGGCAGCGGGCGCAAACCGGGTGGTCTGGCATCACTGGTGCAGCAGCAGGAGGCGGCCAGCATGGCGAAGATGGAAACTGCGATTGCGGAGAGTATGCGGATCATGGAATCAGTTGCGGTGGTTTCTGGGTGAAATCCTTGGTGTGCCCGAATCTCAGAGGTTTTGACCGGCCTTCAGGGAGCTCCGGGCGGAGGCAATCATTTCGTAGGGGTTACGTAGGTGGGCTGGCTTGGGGCGGGAGCGGTAGGGCAGCAGGAAGCGGCGAGAAGGGCGGCGGCAGCGACGATCAAGGCGATTTTCATCGGTCAGAGTGGATTTGATGTTGGCAACCGGCATGACGCTCAGACCAGTCTTGGCCAGAGACTAGCCGCCGACTTTCGCCCTGCAAGGCAAAAAACGGGTTAGAAGCGAACACGACCGAACCGCGGAGCAACACAGCCTGGGTTGGCTGCGGGACGGATTTTGAGTGGCGGATGTCGGCCGCCATGCGCCCCGCTCGGTAACGCCCAGTTCGGGGACTTCACTCAATCCCCAGCCGGTGCTCGCGGGCCGTCTGCAATAACCCCTGCGCACCCGCTGCCTTCCCCCGCATCTTGCGTGCGCCATGCCAGGAGAGAAGCGGGTATCAGCAACCCCGGAGTGATTCAATTTATTGCGTCTCTTGCGATTTGGAGGATTCCACCCTGGGTCAGGCGGTGGCTGATTGTGTCGCGGACGATGGAGCGGAGTTTGGCGCAGGTGGCATCTTGCGCATGCGATCAGTTTCCGCGGGCGGACAAATAGCGCTGCCACAATCTCGCCGCCCCTTGATTCGAGGCGCTGCGCACGGCCGCCCAGGAGGTGGCGGCAGTGGCCTCGCGCTTGACTCCGATGCGGTGGTCGCTCAGCGCGCTCAGACGCACGCCGGAAGTGGAATCGAGGATTTCACCCTCGAAATTGACGCTGGAGATGAAGGTGGCCAGCGAATCCGAGCCAAGCCGACCCGAGAGAGTCGCCTTGGGATCCCGGTGGATGGTGGTGACGGCGTTGCGGCCCCTCTGGCCTTCGATCACATCGGTGAGGGCGGTGCGGACCCGCAAGGTGGTGGGGCCCGGCGAATCGGTGAGTTTCATGCCGGTCGGCATCTGGGAGCGCAGGGATTCGGATAGAAATGCGGCAAGCTGGTCCTTCACCTGCGGGCTGATATCCGGTGCCGCGACCACGGTCGTTACAGGTTCAAAGATGATGCGGTCGTATTTTGCCAGATCGACTCCGGGTTTGACAAAAGATGCCATGGCATCGGATGTGCCGTATCCGGCGTCCAGTTGGGAATAATTGGAGAGGAATCCCGAGGGCGAACGACCGCCGGTCGAGCAGGAGGAAAGCGCGAGGGACAGCCCCGCCATGATGATTGCGCCGATACGATGGATTGGTTTCATGGAGTGAATGGTGGTTGATTTGAAACGAAGTATTTTCCGCAGCTTCGTTGCGCATGATTCTCTGTCAGGCTTCCCGCCGCAGGTCAAGGCCCGCGCTGGCCAATGCCATTCACAATCTCACGGCAAGGCGCGTCTCCCGCGAGAGCGGGAATTCCTGGCAGATCCGGACATGGGACCGGCGGTGAATGCCCACCAGCATGCCCACTGCGGCCAGACTGAAGACCAGGCTGGTGCCGCCGTAGCTGACAAAAGGCAGCGGCAGCCCGTCATTGGGCAGCAACGCGGTGGTCACCGCGATGTTCTGGATCGCCGGAATCACGATCACGCAGGTCAGGCCGAGCGCGACACAGCGGTTGAAGACGCTGGTGGCTTGGAGGGCGATTCCGCAGCCGGCCACGGCGATGAGCACGTAGCAAAAGACAACTCCCAGGGTGAAAGGCAGGCCGAGTTCCTCACCCACGACCGGGAAAATGAAGTCGATGTGGGCGAAGGTGAGTGTGCCGAATTTCTCCACGCCGTTGCCGAGGTCCAGCAGGGCGCGCCACTGCTTCATGCCGCGGTCGAGTTGGTGGACCGGGTTTTCCAGATCCAGCCAGGCCTCGATGCGCAGCGAGCGGACCGGATCGTTCATGATGTACCAGACGGCCGCCGAGCCGAGCAGCAGCGCGGTGGGCACGGTGTATCTCAGGCGGGTGCCCACGCAAAAAAGGATGGCACCCACCGCCACCGAGAGCGAGAGCGCGGAACCGACGTCCGTCTCGCCGGCGATCAGCAGGATGGGGAAGCCCGCGATCATCCCCGGCAGGATGAAACCGCGCCAGAAGGTGTGCACTTCCGTTTGCCAGCGTGCGAACCAGGCGGCCAGGCAGATGACCACCACGATTTTGGACAACTCGGACGGCTGGAACTGGCTGACAACCGGCATCTTGATCCAGCGTTTCGAGCCGTAAATCTCAACTCCGATGCCCGGCACGTAACACAGGACCAGCAGCACGCAGGCACCGATGAACATCCACGGTGCGAGCTTGCGGAATTTCTCCGCCGGAACCCACGCCGCGAAGATTGCCGCCACCAGTCCGGCCGCCACCATCAGCGCCTGGCGGGACAGGAAATGATAGGGTGCCTCGGCACCTCTCACCCAGGTGCTGGTGCTCGCCAGCATGATCAGCCCGAGGGCGACCAGCGCGGCGACCGCAGTGCAGAGGATGGTGGAACAATGACGGGCCATGCGGGGATTGCGGATCCTATTCCGCTGGAATGCGGAGTGTCATGCCGGTTTTCATTTTGCGGGGATCGCTGATCTTGTTGCTGCGCATCAGGGATTCCTCGCTCACCTTGAAGCGGCCGGCGATGCGGAAGATGCTGTCGCCGGGCTGAACGACGTAGGTGGTTCCCGCCGCTGCGGCAGGGGCTCCGCGATCGATGGC
>JBGSUP010000205.1:0-4324 GCA_041753485.1 Akkermansiaceae bacterium | reverse complement strand
CCGGACAAACGCGCGGATGTCAGCGCGCTGATGGCCACCGCGCCGCAGATCCGCGAGCAGATCGAGCATGCGCGGAGGAGCCAGGGCAACATCCAGCCCCACCTTCAGGACCTGCTGCAACAAGTGCTCGATGCCGCGAATTTCTCGAAATTCGGACTCTTCATCCTGCCTCCCGTTGATCGATTGGAACCGACGTGGAAAAGCGCCGGCAACACCATCATGGACGTCATGAGCAGCGCCGGAAAGGATACCGAGACGGCCATCGGAGACATCAAAATCCTCGAATCCACCGCCCGGGCCGGAGCGGCGGGTGAGGAGGAATTCCGCAAGCAGTTCGTGTTGCTGCGCGACCGCCTGGCCGCGCGTGCATCCGCCCGTGGCGAGGGCCAACGAGTTGCCTTGGAAGCCGCATACTATCAGAAAAACTGGTTTCTCTACGGGCTGGTGTTTTTCCTGATCGGCACGATTGCGGCCATGGGCATGTGGACGCTCGGCGGCAACAAGGCGGGCGGGGTTTTCTCATGGGTTACGCTGGCTGCAACCATTGCGGGACTCGCCTGCTGCATCATCGCCATCACCAAGCGCTGCATCATCATGCAGCGGCCACCGGTCGGGAATCTTTACGACACGATCATCTTCATCGGCAGCACCGTGGTCCTGCTTGCGCTCATCGTCGAGTGGCTCACGCGCCGCCGCTTCGCGCTTGGCGTGGCGCCGATCCTCGGCACGGCGCTCATCGTGCTGGCACGCCGCTACGAACTGGGCGATGCCAAGGACCACATGGACCCGCTGGTGGCCGTGCTGGATTCGAATTTCTGGCTCACCACCCACGTGATCACCATCACCCTCGGCTATTCGGCGGGCCTGCTCAGCGCGTTTCTATCCACCGGTTTTGTGCTGCTGTGCGGCCTCGGCCTGGATCGCGGCGACAAGGAACTGCGGCGTTCACTGACTCGCGCGGCCTATGGCATGTTGTGCCTCACCTTGTTCCTCTCACTGGTCGGCACGGTCCTGGGCGGGATTTGGGCCAACTATTCATGGGGCCGCTTCTGGGGCTGGGATCCCAAGGAAAACGGCGCGCTGCTCATCGTCATCTGGACACTCGCCATTCTCCACGCCCGCCTTGGCGGCTACCTCCGTGAGTGGGGCCTTCACCTCGCTTCGATCTTTACCGCCATCGTCGTCACCTTTTCCTGGTGGCACGTCAATTTCCTTGGCGTGGGCCTCCACAACTACGGATTCACCACCGGAAAGAACACGATTTGGGCCTTCTATGGCTGCATGGCCGCCGTTCTCGTTGCAGGTGCCATCGCCATGATGGTCGAAAAAGACCGCCGGAAGGAAAAGCGCGTGTGACAAGGCGTGAGGTGGCACCCCTTCCCCACCAAGCCCTGCCTTGTTTACCCGCGAGAGCCGACAGGACATGAAAATCAAACCTGCTTGAGCGCATGCCCAGGGGAAAGCGAAGATGGCCCGCAGTTCCTTACCATGGCAGAACAAACAAAACCCGGACGGCATGGAGCCGACCGGGTTTTGGCAAGTTCAGCGCACGCGGAAATCAGATCCGGCGCCGGCGCAGTAAGGCAAGCACGCCAAGACCTCCCAACAGCGCTGCGGAGGGCTCGGGGATCACGCTGAAGGTGGCATTGTAATTTGCACCACCCTTGTTGTTGAAAATCGTAATGGGGGCACTATCCGCGCCGTCCGTGGTGATCGTGCTCCAGACTGACAAGGTGTAGTTGCCAGCTGTGAGACCGCTGAGAATGTTGCTTGTAAGCCCACCCGTGTTATCAGCGCCCCACTGCTGGTTTCCACCGCCCAAGTCGGATTGGAACCCGTAGCCCAGCGTGTTGAATGTTGTACCGCCATCGAGTGACCAAAACAAAGTATGCGCTGATACATCCGTTCCGTTGTTTTTGAAGGATTTCTGCTGACCGGTCAGGTAAAGATCCTCGCCGACCGTAAAAATGCCAAGGTTGGCTCCGTCGAATTCCGCAGCACCGAAGAGGTTGCTGTTGTCACTATCGATCTCGGAAAACGTCGAGGTGCCGTAAGCAAATGGAGCGGTGGTGGTCACCCACAACAATTCGTCGTAAATGCCCGCAGCACCGTGTGCGGCCATCGGAATCACTGGAGCTGCAACAATTGCGATTATTTTTCTCAGTTTCATGGATTTTCGGATTTTAGAGCTTTTGATTTTACTTGGGAGGAATTTTGAAATCCATTTCGGAAACTGAGCGAAAATGCCGAACCGTCAATGAATTTCTTTGCGCGTCTTGGACTGGCGAGGTGCCTGCCGGATTCCCGGTTGACACGACTCAATTGGTGTATGTGAAATCGCAGGCGGTGGTTTAGAAAATTCCTGATTTTTTTTGAGGATCGGTGAAAATCGGGTGACAAAGCCACGCTTCACCGCATTTTTCTCGACGGCTGGGGTCCGGGCGGGCTTGTTCTCGGCCGCCCATGAGCGAAGCAATGCCAAGCCAATCCCCTGATTCCTCTGCAAGTTCCGCCAGCGATGCCCCGCGTGTCCGCCGGATTTCCAATCCCCGGCCGAAAAAGGCGGCGCGCCCGGACGGGGAGCAAGAGGACATCCCTCCATCCAGCAATGTCCCGGCGGCGTTCCCGGTGTTCGATTTATCGGAGGCACCAGCGATCCCGCGGCCCGCGCCGGAGGAATCCGCAAATTCGGGAGATTGGCCGGAACCAGACCCCGCCACAGCGGGCGAGGTTACCGCAGCCGAAGGCCCCAAGCGAGGCAAACGCCGACGGGGCAAAAAGGCCAAGGGCGGTGGCCAGCAGAATGCGCCTCTCGCCGGGAACGGCGAACCCGCGCCGCCCGTTGCGGGCGAATCCCCCGCTCCGCAGGTTTCCCAAGCACGGCCGGTCCACCCGCCACGTCCGAAGTCTGATCCGGAAATGCTCACCAAACTCGCGTGGAAGATTTATCTCTCCGAAGTGAGTGAGGAGGGCGTGGCACTCATCGGCGACAGCGACGCCAAGGAACTTTCGCGCCGTTGTTTCCGGCTTGCGGAGATTTTCATGGAGGAACAAAGCCGGCGGCGCTGAGCCGCCTAACCACTCACGCCTTCCAATTGAGCGCGCCTTTTCTGAGGGCATAAACGTAGGCGACCACCAGCACACCGGCAAAACCGGCCATGCTGACCAAGGCCACCGGGCCCCCGGCGATCAAATCGCGGAACTGCACCGCCCACGGATACATGAAGACGACCTCGATATCGAAGAGCACGAAGAGCATCGCCACCAGGTAGAACTTCACCGAGAAGCGCGGAGCGCCCTCGCCCACCGGCAGCATGCCGCACTCGTAGGCGCTGTCCTTGGTCGCGTTGCGCCTGGCGGAGCGGCCGAAAATCACGCTTGCCGCAAGCACGACGATGGCAAACCCGGACGCAATCAGGATTTGAAACAGAACCGGCAGGTATTGATCGGGCATGGTGGAAGATCGGCGGGACGCGGGTGATTCTTAAGCATGCCCGGCAGCCATGGGTAGAAAAAAAACCCGCGCCGTGAGCGGGCGCGGGTTTCAATGAAAAAAATCCAAGGATGATGATCAGTCTTGCGCGGCGGCGGCGGCCTCTTGGGCTGCGGCGTAGGCGCTGGACGCTTCATGCACACGGGCTGTGCCCTTGTATTCCTTGCCAAGTTTCTCAACCAAGCCGCGGGTCACGAGGTTCTGAAGTTTCTCATAGGCACGCAGGCGCAGCATTTCCTCACCGCCACTCACCGCATTGCGCAGCTTGAGATTTGCAAAGACCCGCTCGAACAGGTCGTTGAAACCGAACACTTTTTTCTCGGAGAGAACATTCACAAGCTCATCGGTGACGTGGTCAGGAAGGCGGCGTGAGAATCTAGTACGTTTCGTGGTAATTGCCATAACGAAATGACAATACACCACCCGGTGACAAAAGCGACTCAAAAAATCGGGGAAAGATACCACACTTATCTAAAATATTTGCAAGCCTTAATCTTGAAATTTTAAAAAAAGTTTAACGGATCAATCGGGATGGTGGCTTGACATGTGGAGGATTTTCGGCAGTCTCCGCGCTCCGGTGCGTTGGAAACGTGGCGGACATCGCAGAATCTCATGAAAAAGGACCTTCATCCGAAATATCATCCGGTCGTCTTCGTGGACATGACCACCGGTAAGCGCTTCATCACCCGATCAACCAAAACCTCCGACAAGAAGGAAATGATCGACGGGGTGGAGCACAGTTTGATCTCGATCGGCATCACGTCCGATTCCCATCCGTTCTTCACCGGGCTGGCGCAGTTTGTGGATACCGAAGGCCGGATCGACAAATTC
>JBGSUP010000204.1:0-10810 GCA_041753485.1 Akkermansiaceae bacterium | reverse complement strand
CGCGGGCGGTCGCGGCCTCGTTGCGCGCGCCTTGCCAGGCATAACTGAGCGCCTCGCGGGCCGGGATGTCGCGGACTTCGATCTGTTCGCCATCCGCGCCGGTCTTGCCGACTTCCGGGGATTGATAGAGGAAGGCCATTTCCTCCATTTTTGAGGAAGAGGGTGCGGAGGGGTCGAGTTTCATTTCGACCGGGGCGGTCATCGGGATTTTATTGCGATCAATGTGTTTGAAGAGTTTCCAAAAGCCGCCATTGGGGCTGGATTCGGCAGTGAATGCGGCGCGATAGGGGGGATATTTTTTCCGCACCACTTGATTAAAGGGGCCGGGCTGCGGCCAGCCCTTCGGCAAGGGTGACTCGCTCCGGTATTCCGGCGCGGCGGCCGGTGCCGGCTGCCTCGGGTGACCCGGGGCCGGTTTCGAAGCAGGCTCTCCCATGACGGGAAGCAAGCCACTTAGAACCGAGATCGCAAGAGTGACTGGAGTTTTCATCGGCGGAAGGTCCGCGGGCAATCCGGATCCGCAAGGGCGAATTCACGTGTGGGCGCGCAAGCGCGGTCGAGTTGACGCTTGAATGTTGCCCGCGTGGGCCCTAGTCCGGGGGCCGCATGGATCCGATGCACCCTTACGAACAGCTCTCACTTTTCACCGTCGGCCTGGTTGTGGCCGGCTGGCTCATCGGCAGTCATGCGCTGATGCTGGCGAAACCGGCGATGGTGCAGGGTTTCCTGAAAAACTTTCCGCGCAACCAAATGATCGGCCAGTTGCTGCTCGGTATCGGTCTGGCGTGGTTCTGGCTGTTGATCGCGCCGGCGAACATGGGGCTGATCAGTTCGTTGGCGATGGACTTGGGGGACTTCAATGGGGCCAAGCCGATGCTGCGGATTCTGGTGCCGGTGGCGATGGTTCTGGTGGCCACCAGTGTGCGTGATTTCCTTGCGGTGCGGGCGCTCGGCGTGGTCGGGTTGATGGCGGCCTCACCGCTGTTGGAAGCGGCTTTTTTAAAGGATCCCGCCTCACGGTTGCTGGTGCCGGCTTTTGCCTATCTGCTGCTCACCGTGTCGATGTTCTGTGTGGGCATGCCGTATTTGTTCCGGGACGCCGTGTCGTGGGCGTCCGCCGATTCCAAGCGCTGGACTTGGCTGGCCTTGGGCGGGCTGGGCTACGGGGTGGCGACATTGGTCTGCGCCCTGACCTTCTGGCGGGCGTATTGAGCGGCAGCTTCCGCGGCGATCCGGGAATCTGCGGGCTCAGTGCCAGTATGCGGCTTCAGTAAACCGGCGCACCCGAGGTGTCGCCACCTCCGCCGCTGCTGCCGGCGGCTTTATCCGCGGTCTTTTCCATGCCTTCACCGGCAATCCGCAAGTCGCGGCCAAGGCCGATAAAGGTGTTGCAAGAGCTGGTAAGCACGGCGGCTGCCGCAAGCACGATCAACAGGATGGTTTTCATCACGAGCCTTGATAACTCAAAATCCACACCCTGCAAGCGGATATTCTAAGGTTTTCTTAATTAATTTCCGTGCCGGGGCCCTTCTCAACCCTTCGCTTGTTGGAGCGCATGAAAGACGCGGATGGCCGCATAGGCGTCGTTGGCCGCGTAGAGCAACTGCCGCTCGTTGAGTTCGGGTGCGGCCCAGTTGGAAGTGGTGATGGACTTTGACTTGTGCAGCCTGCGTTGGAAAAGCATGGCCACGGCGGAAGTGGCACCGATCGTGTTGCGGTAGCCGAGTTGCTTGAAGGACCGGCCAAGATCCATGATCGAGGCGGGCCGGACGCCGAAACGCCGGGAGATTTGTTGCAAGTCGCCCTTCAGGTCGAAGCCGATCTTGGTCAGCTGCGCGGAAACCAGCAGTTCGATGATCGCCGGCTGGCTGGCGGCGACGTGCGAGTGAAAGATGAAGGCCTTTTCAATGGTGGCGAATTGAAACACGTGCGGCCCCTCGGACTGCTGTCCCTTGCGGAAGGTTGGTTTGGATTCGGTGTCAAACCCAACCAGTTCCGCGCGCAGCAGTTCCTCGCAGGCGATCGCCGCCTGTCGCTCGTCCGAGACCACGAACACGGAGTCCAAAGCCAAACCCTCGAAAGGCTCCATAGCGGCGATTTCGGTTTTGTGGGGCGGCGATTTGAGGAGGCTCATGCGGAAATTCAATGGGGGGATGGGCTGACCGGCGCTTTGCGCCCGGCGGTGGACACAAGCCTGGATCCGGGCACTTGGCAACTTCCGCTTGCATCCAACGTGGCACATTCTTCCCTGATTTCCGGATGCACGCACGGCGACGAAGCGTATCTTTCCCTTCCCTTTCCTTGATTTCAACCTCAACCTCGACCCCACCATGAACATCACCTGGTTCGGACATTCCGCCTTCCGGCTCGACTTCGACGGGCATGCCATCCTCATCGATCCGTTTTTCACCGGCAACCCGGCGTTTTCGGGCGATCCGGAAGAAGCCGCGAGAGGGGTTTCCCACATCCTTCTGACCCACGGCCACAGCGACCATGTCGGGGACAGCCTCGCCATCGCCCTGAAAACCGGAGCCAAGGTGGTTGCCAACTACGAAATCTGCATGTGGCTCGCCGCGCAGGGCGTCCCGGCCATCGATCCAATGAACCTCGGCGGCACCACACGGCAGGATGGCTTCAGCGTGAGCCTTGTCCGTGCCGATCACTCGTCCTCCGATCAAAACATCCCGCTTGGCAATCCCGGCGGCATCATCGTGAAGGCTCCGGGCCAACCGGTGGTCTATCACATGGGCGACACCGATATTTTCAGCGACATGGCCTTGATTCACGAACTTTATCATCCGGAGGTGGCGATGGTGCCCATCGGCGATCGGTTTACGATGAGTCCGCAGACGGCGGCCCTGGCAATACGGCGTTATTTCACGCTCAAAGCCGTCATTCCCTGCCACTACGGCTCGTTTCCGCCGCTGGAACCGACTGCGGACGCCTTCGTGGAGGCCATGCGCGGCCACCCCACCCGGGTCATCGTTCCGCCGACGGGCGAGGCGGTGGCGGTCTCCTGAAGCGCGGGCCCGGCCGGATTGCGCGGGCTTAGAGGCTGTCTGAAAATGGAGAACGGCCATCTTGGCTGTTTCGGAGTTCGGGCTTCCAGCCTGAATCTTGCGAGAAAACCCGCCACGGCAGGCAAGATGCCCGCCTTCCAAGACAGGCTGGAAGCCCGATCCTACCTTTTTTCAGACAGCCTCTTAGGGTTCCACCCTGGGTTCGGCTGCCGCGGTGACCCGTGGCAGCAGTCTGCGGCGGACGGGGAGATGCTGGGGCATGATGGCGGAGAACAGATGCACCAGCGGATAGGCGCAGAGCGCGAGCAACACACCGGAAACGGTCATGCCAAGGATGAAACTCGCGGCGTTGAGTTCACCAATTCCGGGCACGTCGAAATGCACTTTGGTGAGGAAGCCCGGCATCGGCACCAAAAGTGAGTCCCGCAGCCACTGGCCGAGGCGGAACTGACCGTAAAGCACCGCTGGCGTGGTGATCGGATTGGTGATCCAGCAGGCGGCAATGGCGAAGGGAATGTTGGCCCGGAAGCGCATCGCGATGAGCGCCGCCGGGATCATTTGGAAAGGCATGAGCATCATCGCAAAGAACAAGCCAATCGCAAGTCCGGTGGCCACGGTGTCACGACACGGGATCCAGAGACAGCGGTTGGCGATTGGACGGGAAAGCGCACGCCACCAGGGGCGGTGACGCAGATGGGGGTGCCGCAGGGATTTAAGTGCCTGACGGACCAGTCGGAGGTAGCGTTTCTTCATGCGCGGTGCGGCAAGACGAGGGTATAATCCGTCGTGAGCGCCGGACAAGCAACCGCAAATGCCTTGCAGGCCTGCGGCAGGGTCCACAGAGTGCGCGCGAACTCATGGAACCTTGGCAGGCATTTATCCTCGGCATCATCGAAGGCATCACCGAATACCTGCCGGTCAGCTCGACCGGGCACCTGCTGGTGGCCCAGCACCTGATGGGCATCGGAATTTCAACTCCTCAGGACAAGGCCGCGGCCGATGCTTTTGCGATTTGCATCCAGGGCGGGGCGATCCTCGCCGTGATCGGGCTCTACTCCAAACGCGTCACCCAGATGGTGCTCGGTGTGTGCGGGCGTGACCCGGAGGGATTGAAGCTCGCGCTGGCGATTCTGGTTGGCTTTCTTCCCGCCGCAGTCATCGGCCTGCTGCTCAACGATTGGATCGAGGCGAAACTTTTCGGCATGTGGCCGATCGTATTCGCCTGGGTGGCTGGTGGCGTGCTGATCCTCGCGGCGGCATGGTGGTCGCGGCGCAAGCCGCCGCGGGGAGGCGGCAGCGAGTTGTTGGAAATGACGTGGAAAATGGCGCTGATCATCGGCCTGCTGCAATGCGTGGCGATGTGGCCGGGCACCAGTCGCAGCCTGATGACCATCGTCGGCGGCCTGCTGGTGGGCCTCTCGGTGCGGGCCGCGGTGGAGTATTCGTTTTTGTTAGGCGTGCTCACGCTGACCGCCGCCACCGCGAAAAAAGCGCTGTGGAAAGTGCCCGGTATCGATGCGCGGTATGACGTCTGGTTCGGCGGCGCGCGGTTGATGTGGGACAGCTATGGCCCGCTGCCGCTGGCGGTGGGAGTGGTGGCGGCCACGATTTCCGCGGCGCTGGCGGTGAAGTGGCTGGTCTCCTATCTGCAAAGCCACGGGCTTTCCCTGTTCGGCTGGTATCGGATCGCCATCGGCACGCTGATCGGCGGGCTGCTGGCGGCGGGGGTTTTGACCGCCTGAGCCACGTCATCCTAACAGAAGCGCGCCATATCCTTGATGAACTGGCCCCAGAGGAACAGCAGCCCGCGGTTCGAATACTGGAAGTGGCCGTCGCCGGTGAGGCGGATGATCCCGGCCCTGAGATTGTGTTCAAGCTGGCGGCGCATTTCACCTTCGATCGAGGCCTCGATTTGCTCCGGATCGGGGATTCGCAGACGGTCGGCGGAAACTTTGGCGCGACGGAGGTAGGACTGGTGGTCGCGCAGGATGTGATGGAAGCAATTGCGGCCGCAGGGGACGTGATTCCAGCGCACATCCGGCGGGCAGCGCAGGGTGGGGGCGAAGGGAAAATTGGTGGTGCGCCAGATTCCGCCCTCGGAATCGTGGGAGGTGATGGAGATGAAGGCGAAAGCGACATCGCTCTGCTCGCAGAGGCAGACGGCGGCCACGGCCCGCTCTTCCGGGTTCCAGAACAGGCGGAAGAACTGGTGCATCCCATCCCATTCCCAACCGCAGTCAGAGACATGTTCAAAGCCCGCCTCCTCCATTGCGGCGGCGGCTTCGGTGGCATTCGGGAAAAACATCGGGTTCGGGACCGCGCGGTGCGCGAGCCGGTTTTCGACCGGCAGCCGCATCCGCCGGATGCGGGTGAGCAATTCGATCCATGGCAGGAACAACCACAAAAGCACCCCCATCGCGCCGGCCAGCAGACTGCCGGTGAGGAAATACAAGAGGCAGAAACTGGCACCAAGAAAGGTCAGTGCTCCAAGTTTGCGGATGCCCACGCAGTGAGCACTGCGCAAGGCCACGGCGAGGACGACCAAGCCGATTACTATCAGGGTTTCACGCATGGAAATGTGGCGGCGGCGGAGTCAGATACTCGTGCGGGGACAGGAGACGAGTCCCATGGTTCCGGGTTCCGCGCAAGCGCTTGTTTTCACCGGCACGCCGACAGTCGGCTGATCCCGGCCCCACCAGGCACAACGACCGCGTCGGTCAAGCTCCGACGCGGCCGTTGATTTCAGCCGGAATACCCTCGGGGGACGGGTTTCCAGCAGGTTCGGGGGGAAGGGTTCGCGGGGGGAAGGGCTTGATTTCAGTTCCGGCTGCCATCAGGCGCTGCCGCACGCGCAGACAGCAGGCGCTGCACTTCGGCGACCGTGATCGGCGGGAAATGATCGAAACATTTGCCGGGGGACAGCGGGCTGGAGGGCTCCATCAGTGTCACCACTTCATCGGCCTCCAGGCGAAGATCGCACGCGGCGTGATGGCAGGCGGCAGGAATCGCCACGATCACGTGCTCGGCATGCTGCCTGCGGAGCAGACGGATCGCATGACGCACGGTGGCGCACTTGGAGCATCCGTCATCTACCAGAATCACTGTGCGATCGGCGACTTCAAGCGAGGGCAAATGGTTGCGGTAGAGTCGCTCGCGGCGGGCGATCTGCAGTGATTTTCTGAGCACGGCCCGGCGAATGTCCGCATCATCCAGATGCAGGCGGTCGATCATCGCGGAGTTGAGCATGCGGACGCCATCACTGGTGATGGCACCCAGCGTGGTGTCACCGCAACCGGGCGCGGTGATTCTGCCGATCAGCATGACATCGAAGGGCAGGCTGAGAATCCTGGCGATTTCCGCGCCGACCGCGACGCCGCCCTTGGGCAGCGCGAGGACAACGGCGTCCGGGGTGCCGGAGAAACGGGCGAGGCGTTTGGCGAGGATCCGGCCGGCTTCCTGACGGCTGCCAAATTGCTTGGGAGAGGATGTGTGCATTAATTCGGGATAGGACATGGGTTGGAATTCAGGTTTAAGGGGGGAACTCAAGGGAGAGAACCATGGATCGTGGTGTGTTGATCGCCGCGGGGTGCTATCGGGTGGTTGTGAGGACGATCCTTACGTTTTTGAGACCATAACCCGCTGAATGGTTTTGGATATGGGGTGAAGCCCCTAATCGGAATAGGTGATTTATGCAGCGGAGCATGCGTGGGTTCCACAAGCCTTGCCTGCGAGACGCCCGCTCAGGGTTCGATCATCCCGACTTCGACCCAGCGGATGGCGTGGCGTGTCAGCTCATTGCTGTCCGCAAAGCCGAGTTTTTCCCGGATATGGGCGCGGTGGGCGTCGAGCGTCCGTGGACTGATGCCGAGTTGGGAGGCGATCTCGTGGTTGCTCTTGGCATTTCCTATAAGCTCGAAAACCTCCATTTCACGGTCGGTCAGGCTGTCCAGAGCGAAGCCTGGCTTACTGGCACCCTTGCCGGAGGCAAGGGCCTTGAGCAGGTGGTCGGTTACCGTCCGGCTGGCGAACAATCCGCCCTTGAGCACGACGCGGATGGCCTCCAGCAAGCGGGCGGGCGGCGCGTCCTTCATCACATAGCCGGAACCGCCGGCACGCAGCACGCGCTCCGCATAAACCATCTCATCGTGCATCGAGAGCACAATGACGGGAATCTCCGGGTGCGCGGCGCGAAGGTCTTTGATCAGCTCCAGGCCATTGCGCCCCGGCAAGGTGAGATCGGTGATGATGAGGTCCGGTTTGGCTGATTCCACGAGGGTGAGAGCCTCCCGCACACTGGCCGCCATGCCGCAGATGGCGAGGCCCGCTTCCTCGGTGAGCAGGCGCTTGAGCGCCTCGCGGATCAGCGGATGGTCGTCCACCAGCAGGATCTTGTGACTCGGCGTTTGCGCACTCATCGTGGTTCGGTTGTGGGGTTCAGCCGGGGTCTTTGAACAAATCGAGAAACCGGTCTTCAAACTCGCCGAACAGGCTCAAGCGGTCGAGCTCCTGCTTCAGTTCGTAAGCTCGCGAGCGGTCTTTGGCCGCTTCGGTGAACAGGCTTTCGATGTGCTGGCGGTCGGCGGCACCCGCACGGCTTTCAGGGTGTTCGGGTTCCGGCAGGTGTTCGGGTTGGCCATGCGCCTCCTCCAGGGCGTGTTCCATGCGGACCAGGAAATCCTCCAAGGTTTTCTCCACCGCCAGCGAGTGCTCATGCAGTTCGTCCAAATCCAGCTCGATTCCTGCCATCGCGCTGAAGAACTCGAGCACTGCGAGCGCGGCCTTGGGAAAGGGGATTTGCGAGAAAACGTGCGGGATTTCACCGAGCAGGCAGCCACCGGGGAGTCCGCCGGCGGCGGCCATCGCCAGCAGCACCCCGTTGAGCCCGCTGATCTGGCCGTTTTCAAGAATGCTGACGTCGAGTTGTTTGAATTCGGCAAGCGTTTCGCGGTCGATTGCGGCACCGAAGACTTGCGAATCATGCTTCGGCCGCATCGCGGTGGCCATGGCGGCGAAGGTGAACACGCGGCGGACGCCGAGGGCCTTGGCCTGCTCGATGAGTTGGCGGCAGAACGCGCCGCCTCTGGCGGGCGGCTGGGCCTCGCCAATGAAGGCGATGAGGTCGCGCTGTTGTTTCGGATCGTTCCAGAGGAACAGCCTGCTGCGTGGCAGGCGCCGGGAGAGAATCAGGCCGTCCTTCACTTCGATTTGTTCGACGTCGAAGAATTCGGTCGCGGGAAACTCCAGCAGCAGATGCATGCCGAGTTTTGCCATCAGATAGTATCCGGCGGTAAGCGCCACGCCGCCCATGCCGGGCCAGACCGCGACCAACCACGGATCGTGAAGTTTTTCCTCTGCAGGCATGACGATGGTTTTGCGGGATTCGCGAAACCCTCGTGGATCGCGAATCGCCTGGATGAGATGGGTTTCACTCCTTCCGGAGCGACAGACACGGGCATTACAGGAAGCGCTTCTCCATTTCCGCGAGCGGACAGCGGGTGAGATCCGCGCCCACGGTGGACAAAAGGGATTTGCGGGCCGCCGCCGGAAGCGCCTGCTCGAGGCGTGTTAGAATCGCCTTGGGTGCCGCGAGGATCCATGCGGGATGGCCCTCCGCAGCCAGCACGAAGCCGACGCGCGCGGCGATTTTCGCGAGGGCGCTTCGTTCGATCTCATCCTGGAGATGATGTTCTTCGCCGTAGGACATGCCGGTCTCGAAGCCCACCGCCCCGCCGCGGGCGAAGCGGCCCGCCTGATCGGTCACGGTCTCGTGCATGGACTTCACATGCACCTTTCCGGATTCCCCGGTTTCTTCGACGAGATGTGCCTGTTCGACCGGGTCCTCGCCGGGTTCCCGGAGTTTCAAAACCCGCAGGTTGCCAAGATTGGCTGCGATGATGATCTTTTTCATGATGAAAGCGGTTGGTTGGTTGAAGGGCTCGTCTCATGGAGCCGACGGGAACCCGGGCCATGCTCCCTCCATATCCCGGCGGCATCCACAGGCTGCCGGAAATCAATGCGCATCCCGGGCGATGCGGAACCGGGGGCGGCCGAAGGGACGGCATCGCCTTTACCCGGTTGTCACTCAGGCTTTCCGGGTCCGATGAATGAAATCGGCCCAGTGGAGGTTCCAAACATGCAGCCAGGGGTGGTGACCGTGTTCGTCGGAGGCCATGTAGGCGGAACAGCCGACGCCTGCGATCCAAGCGGCCGGAACCGCGAACAAGGAGACTCCGAGAGTGCCGAAGACCAGAAGTCCGGCGATGAAGACGATCAACACGTTGCCGAGCGTCAGAATGCCGAACCCGGCAAGATAGTGGTGTTTATAGAGGTGCCCCAGACCGGGGACTACACTCAGTGCGGCGGCCAGCTTGTTCCGGTCCACCCGTTTCCATGCTTCGATGATTTCTTTCATGGCGTTTATTGAGGTTTTAAGACGCTTGCAAGATCACACCGCGCAGGCGGCGGTGCAAGATGAAAATACCCGCCAGATGCAAATGCCACAACCGCGACGGGAAACGACGCCCGCCCATTCAAGTGCTTGCCGCCTCCGGGACACGCCGTTAAACAAGCCCGCGTGGCCGGCAAGAACATCGTCTATTTTGATTTGGAAACCCAGCGCAGCTTCGGCGACGTGGGCGGATTCTCCCATAAGGCCAAAATGGGGGTGTCGGTGGCCGTCACTTACAGCACCGCACGCGGAACTTATGAAATCTACACCGAGGGCGAGATGGACAAACTCGCTGACGAACTCATCCGCGCGGATCTCGTCGTCGGCTGGAACCACCTGCAATTCGACTACCCGGTGCTTCAACCCTATGTCTTTCACACGCTCGCCGGGCAGACCGTCAATCTCGACATGATGCTGGACTTGGAAACACGTCTCGGTTTCCGCCTGAAACTCGATTCCGTGGCCTCCGCCACACTCGGCACCGGAAAATCCGCCGATGGTCTCGACGCGCTCCGCTGGTGGCAGGAACATAAAAAATCCGGCGATTTCGCCCCGCTGCGCAAAATCGCCGAATACTGCGCCTTCGATGTCAAGGTCACCAAATGCATGCACGAATACGCCCTGGAGCACCAAAGCCTCAAATACGACGACAAGAGCGGCAGGATCGCCGAAATCGCCGTGGACTGGGAATAGCCAGCGCTTCAGAGAAAGCCGAGCATTGCGAGCACCCGCGTGATCGTCCACCCGAAAGTGAGGATCAGGGCGACAATGAAAACCCAAATGCAGCGTTCAATGGCGGGGCGCGTCATGGTGGCAGATCTTAGCCGCCGAGCGCTCCGTCGCCAAGGAAAATGGTAAACAACACCATTTTCAGGAACGCCCCTCCGCCGGCTGCAGGAGGCCTCAAGTCCCCAGCCGCGTGTTTGCACGGTAGCGTGCGGGTGTGTGGCCGTGGTGTTTCTTGAACACCGGGATCATGTGCTCGACATATCTATAGCCGCAGGCCTCGGCGATGTCGGGGATCGACAGGTTGGTGGTGTCGAGCAGGTGGCGCACCTTGTTGATTTTCACGCGCCGGATCTCATCGGCCGGGCTGCGGCCGATCAACTCGTGGAAGCGGCGCTCGAGCGTGCGACGGGCCATCGGCACCGCTTTCAGGACGTGGCGCACATCCAAGCCCTCGTGCGCATGATCGCGGATGAACCGCAGCGCCTGCCGCACCTGCGGGTCGGTGCAGGCCACCAGGTCGGTCGATTGGCGGGTCGTCACGCCGAGCGGTGGCAGCAGGATTTCATGCGGATCGGCGGGCTTGCCATGGAGCAGCCGGTCGAATTGCGCGGCG
>JBGSUP010000203.1:0-3200 GCA_041753485.1 Akkermansiaceae bacterium | reverse complement strand
TCACCCTCAACGCCAACGCCTTCGACGCCAATGGCGCGCCACTCGAAAAGGGCGGCGTCGCCGTGGATCTCACCGCACCCGACGGCCGCACCCGGCGCATCGAACTCCAGAAAAACGAGAGCGCCTGGGGTGCCTTCAACGGCCGCTTCAAGATCGACTTCCCCGGCGCATGGAAAATCCGCGCCACCACCAGCGAGGCGGAAGACAAACCGCTCGAAACTACCCTGCTCGCCCAAGGCGCGGAAATCGAGAAAACCGGTCAACCGGCGCGCCCGGAAGTGCTTGAGGAAATGGCCCGTGTTTCCAAAGGCCGGGTCATCCAGCCCGCCCAACTCGCCGATCTGGTGACGGAAATCAACGCCTTGCCCGAGCCCCGCCCGTTGGAATCCCGCATTCCGCTGTGGTCGCACTGGGGCACCCTCGCCGCGCTGATCGCCCTGCTCGGCACCTTCTGGGCCGGCCGCAAGCTCAACGGCGCGTTTTGACGGGAGGAGCGCTCGCTGCAAGCATGCGGGATGAGCGGCTCAGGGATTGCGCTTTGCGTTGAATTTGCGAGAGTATCCCAATGACGCGCCGCTTCACCTCCCGGTTGCTCACGCTGGCCGCATCCGCGCTGGTGCTGGGCGGCTGCGCTCCCAGCTACACCACGGTATATTATCCGAAGGCCGCCGGCGCCAAGGGCGAAACCTTCGGCTACCGCAAGTGGATCGCCGAGGAATCCGAACCGGACGTGGTGCTGATCGGCATCCACGGGTTTTGCGGCGCATCCATCGATTACACCAATCTCGGCAATCATCTCCTCCAGCACCAACCGCAGACCGGGCTTTACGCATACGAAGTGCGCGGCCAGGGCAGCGACCCGATCCACGCCCGGCGCGGAGACATCGGCAATCCGAAGGACTGGTATCAGGATTTATTCGCCTTCACCCAACTGGTGCGCGAGCAACATCCGGATGCGAAAGTCGTGTGGTATGGCGAGAGCATGGGGGCTTTGATCGCGGCACATGCCTGGCGTGAGGCTCCGGCCGGACAGCCGCCTTGCGATGGCTTGGTGCTTTCCAATCCGATCGTGCGTTTTCGCGACGATATCCCCGCGTGGACTCCGGGCTTGGTGCAAATCGCGGCGACCACCCTGCCGCTGGCGCGGGTTTCCCTCGACACGCTTTCCGGCGGGCAGGATGTGCAAATGACCCAGAAATCCCATCACGCCGAGCAGGTGAAAAAGAACCCCTACCACGTCGAGCAACACACCCTGCGGCTGATCGGTGCGCTCGGCCGCCTGATCGACGGAATGAACGATTGCGCGGCGAAGTTCCAGGCTCCGGTACTGGTGCTCCATGGCGGCCAGGATTATTTCAACAACGATTCGGATGTCCGGGGCTTCGTGGCCCGCATCCCGGAGAAAACCCCGGTCACTTACCGGAATTACCCGGCGGCCTACCACCTGCTGATGTATGACGAGAAACGGGAGACGGTCTTCCGTGATGTCGAGCGCTGGGTGAACCGTCTGCGCAAGGGCAAACTGGAAAATTAATCAACAAAGCGCCGGGTTTCGTCTTGACGGCTTGGTTTTGACGGCCATGCTTCGCGCCCCGCAACCCCACAAGATTTCACCATGGCCCGTATTTGCATCATCAGAGGAACCCAAGTCCGCTCCGGCGGCAGAGTCCATCGTTCCGGTTTGGCCAAGAAAAAGGGCGGCATCGGCCGCCACGTCACCAAAGTGGTCAAGCGCACCGTCTCGCCCAACCTCCAGACCAAGCGCATTTGGGTTCCCGAGCTCGGCACCTACATCCGCATGAAACTGAGCTGCCGCGCCCTCAAGACAATGAACAAGAACGGAGCCTTCGCCACCCTCAAGAAGGCAGGCCTGCTCTGATTTCCAGCTTTGATGGGTAAGTTTGTTTTTCATGGAAAACGGCCAGGTTTCGCAACCGGGCCGTTTTTTTTGAATCATTCGCTCACGCAAGGCACCAGCACGCCATCGCCCATGCCGTGGATCTTCTTCTTATCGGCCGGGACGATGGTGGCGAGGCAGCCGCCGAAATTCGTGGAGCCTGCGACGTCGGTGAAGAAATACGGGCAGAGGCGGACACGGCCCTGCATCATTTCCACCGCGCCGTCATCGCGGACGACCGGATGGGCGATGCGGCGGCCTTCGCGGAATTCCTGGAGAATCCACGGCTGCTCGGACGATTGATCAAGCGCGGTCTGGAGCCGGGTGGCCCACTCGGTGGCCGGCATGTCATGACCGATGAAGACGCCGCGCGAACCCCAGGCGGTTTCGTGAAAACCGCTCACCTTGAGCACGAGTTGGCGTTCTTTCTGGCTGAAACCGGCAACCTCCTCCCACGAATGCGCGTCGAGCCGGGGCAGTGCCGCATGGGGTGGCAGGGGCGTAGGATCGAGCACCCAGCCGAAGGGCACCAACTCGTGGAGGCGCTGGAGGTGGTTGCCGCGCAACGATTGCTCCCAGACTTTCTTGAGCGCGGGCGACCACAACAAGGCCAGCCACAATTTGTCCTCGAGATGCGGTTTGAACGGCGGAGTGATTTGGATTTCCCCGGTGGCTGCCGCCCGCGCGAGTTGTTTTACGGTGGGCACCGATTCCCAATCGAAGAGCTCGAAAAACCGGTAAAGCGCGCGCTTGTCCGGTTCATATTCCTCGGCGGCGGCCACGTCCCATGCCGTGCCGAGTTCGCCGGTGAGCCACTCCATTTCCGGCCGGTAATCGGCGGATTCCTCGGACACCAGCACCGTGCCGCCATCCGGAAGCAGGGATTTAAAGCCATCAAGCATGCCATCCGGCCCGCCGAGCACCTCGTACCCGGCCGCCGCATAGATTCGCGAGAGCCACGCCGTGACGCCGATGCCGCCGGGCACGCTGTCGAGCTCGGTCATCGCGAATCCACTGCCGGTGAGAATCAAATCCGGCCGGATCACCCGCGGAAATTGACCCGCAGCGGATTGCTCGCGCTGCTGCCGGACCATCCACTCGGGTTTGCCCTCGTCTAACAACTCGGCAAGCCAGCCGGGAAGCTTGCCGGCGGCGCTGCGGCGGTAAAGCGCGTCGCACGCTTGTTGAAAGCGCGCCAGCGGGTGGCCCAGCGCCATCAAGTTCCGGGCTTCCGCCCTGGTGAGCTTCAACGGCTCCGGCGACCAGCGCCACGCACCGCCGCCGAACAGCCCGCCCTCGGGCA
>JBGSUP010000202.1:0-2611 GCA_041753485.1 Akkermansiaceae bacterium | reverse complement strand
ACCGCGGCGAGAGCTAACAGAAGGATAACCCGCGCCATCGAAAGCACGCGCTCGAAACCCATGGGGATGAGGATCGGGCGGACGGTCTGGGTGGCGGTGACCGGTCCGTTCCAACCGAAACCGGCGTGCCGCCACTGCCATTCCGGAACGCCAGGACCGGTTTGGATCCGCGCCTTGAGATCATATTGCAGGTTCTGGCTGGAGCGGGAAACGCTCCATTTCCCTGAATCCCTCTTCATATACTCAACGGACGAACCTGGAGCGGCATCGAGGCCACGTGCATCCGATTCCATCGGCGCGCCCGATCCCAGCGATGATTGGAATCCCGCGGTTTGCGGCCGGTAGTAGGCTCCAGGCGCGCTTTCCAACTGCGGATAGAGGCATTGCTGGATCTGCTTGCCGACAAACGGCACCAGCACCAATACCAGCGCCAGCACCGCGGTCCACTTCCCGGCTGTTAGAACGCGTCGGCCCCAGCCCGGCGGAACCACCCGCAGCAAGGCGAGCGGAATCAACAGGACCAGCCACACATATCGTGGGGCTCCCGGTTCGTGATAGGATAGTCCGAAGCCGATGAAGGCCAGCACGGCCGCCTTCACGCCCCAAATGCGGAACACCGCGAGCGTGAAAATGAGCAGCAGAAACAAATCCAGCAGCGTCCATGCCGTGAGCCAATCGCCGCTCACCCAGTCCGCTCCGAACAGGGCGAACAAGCGCCAGCCCGGTGGCAGGTTGAGCGTGACGCTCAGCTTCTCCGCATCCGTGCGCCAACCGCTGGCCGGAATGTTTCCGCCGCGCGGCATGCGGCCGGTGGCATCCAGATTGAGCGCGCGATCGCGGATTTCCACGCCGAGCGCGCCACTCTGCGGGTTGCGCGTGATGAGCTGGCCCTGTGTCTCGGCACGAACGGATCCGAGTTCCTGACCCTCCGCGGCGTCGAGCCGCCAGATCTGCTGCATTTGCCCCGTGATGCGGTCGCGGAACGTGAGGCCGCGACCATCCTGATCGAGCCACAACTGGCGGTCGATGCTCAAGCCTGCCGGTTTCTGCAAACCCATGCCGCGCATGCGTTCCTCCATCCGGAATGGCATGGCCGTATTCCAGCGATAAACTGGAAACTCGCGCCACTTGTCGGGAAACGGCGTCTGCGAGACATCCACCGCCGTCAGCCCGGTAATTTCCACCAACCGAAAATCAGGTTGTGCGCGGAAGGCCAGCAGTTGTTCCGCAGCTGCCGGTTTCGCCCCTGCTGCAAAGGCGATTTCCGCCGCTTGATCCAGCCGGAAGGCAGTCACCAGCAGCGTCCATTTTCCGGCGCGGACCTGGGCTTTCATCTGCCCGGCATCATCCACCGCCACCGGGATCGGGCTGTCCACCGAGGCGAGTTTCCAGCCCGCCGGCAGGATTGTGCCGAGCGTTTCCTCGCGGCTTTTTCCCGCCACGATCAACTCCAGATCCGTGTGCAGCCAGAGCGGAATGCCATCCGCGATCATCGAGTGCATCTTGATGCCGAGGAAATCCTTGTCGGTCTGCTCGGTGGAGGCATCGCGCTTCAACCAGAGAAATCCCTGCGTATCCCACACCGGCGACTCCACCGGCCGTCCTTCCAGCACCAGAGACAGGATTCCAATCTCCGCAGGCAGGGGAATGCGCTGTGGAACCCCTTGCCAGCGGTAAACTCCTGTTAGTTCGTAGGTTCCCGCCGCCAGTTTCACCGCGGGCCTACCCTTGTGCTCCACCACCGCCACCGCCGCGCCGCTGGCCGTGACCTTCAGCGGCCACAAGTCGCCATCTCCGGGCAAGGGCACCCAGGTCTCGTTGAAAACCGTCACTCCGAATGCGAAGCGGCCGCCCGCTTCGTCCACTTCAAGCGTCAGACGCGATGGCCACAGCCGCAGCACCTGTTTTGAATCGTGATAGGGCGACGGGCTGTTGAGATCCCGCTCGTTCCACAGCGCCCAGCCGGCCCAGGGTTTCAGGGCATCGGGAAGTTCCTGTCTCGTTTCCGCCGCGGCGGGTGAGGGCATTGCCAACAGCCAGGCCGTCGCGGCCAATTGCACAAACCACAGTGAGGATTTCATGACGGGTGTGCGGCTTCCAACCGCGCTGCGATTCCAGCACCGGCATCCGGCATTCGCCAGAAGAAATGCCGGAACATGCCCGCTTGACTCGCGCGAATCGCGCAACACGTTCCGGGCATGTCCCGCAACGTTCTTCTCATCGGTGGCAACACCGGCATCGGCCTGGCCACCGCACGCTTGCTCGCGGGCCGGGGAATCACCGTGACGGCCGCCGCCCGCAGTCCCGGTCCCCTCGCGGAGCTCGGGATTCCGGTGCAGCCCTTCGACGCGCTTGATCCCGCCCCGTTGCTGGAACTGCCGCCGGTGCTCGACGGCTTGGTGTATTTTCCCGGCAGCATCACGCTCAGGCCCTTCCACCGGCTGACTGCGGAGGATTTCCTCAGGGATTTCAGGATCAACTGCCTCGGAGCCGCCGCCGCGATCCAGTCCGCGCTGCCGGCCCTGAAAGCGGCGGACTCGGCGTCGATCTCGCGATGCTCGCCGTAGTCCTCGTCACCGCCCGTAGGGGCTTCGATGCCGAATCCGCCGGC
>JBGSUP010000201.1:0-11078 GCA_041753485.1 Akkermansiaceae bacterium | reverse complement strand
GGCCGAGCGATCGATCCGCATCCCGGACAAGCGCCGCGCCTGCACCGCCACTCTCATCATGGTGGCGGCCATCGCCGGCGCGGCTTTCGGTTTGCTGCCCGCAGCCATCTCCTTCGCGGCCGGCGTGCTTGCCATGATGGTTCTCAGGGTGGTGCCACTGCGTACCGTTTACGACGCCATCGACTGGCCGGTCGTGGTGCTGTTAGGCGCGCTGATTCCCATGGCCGGCGCGATCGAAAGCACCGGGACGGCGGATCTGATCGCGCGTTTCCTGTTAGAAAGCCTTGCGCGTGGCGAACCGCTGGCGGGCCTGGCGATCATCCTTGTGATCACCATGACCTTGTCCGACTTCATGAACAACGCCGCCACCGCCGCGGTGATGTGTCCCATCGCCATCAGCACCGCGCTCCAGCTCGGATCGCGTCCGGATCCCTTTCTCATGGCCGTGGCGGTCGGGGCCTCCTGCGCGTTTCTCACACCCATCGGACATCAGAACAACACGCTCATCTTGGGCCCCGGCGGCTTCCGTTTCGGCGATTACTGGAAGCTCGGCCTGCCCCTTGAAATTCTCGTGATCGTCGTCAGCCTGCTGATACTGCCGATATTCTGGCCACTGTGAATGCCGGCACCTCACACATCCCCGCGCTCGTCGCGTTCGAGTTGGATGCGGTCATTCAGGTTGCGGGCCTTGATGCGGTGGCTGCGCTTGGCCCAGCGCTCGACGGCCACCCAACGGCGTCATGCACTCCATCGGCACCGTCCTCATCCCGGAATCGCTGAAGGATTTCTCGCCGCTGGACAAATAAGCGTTTCTTTAAAAAATCGGCCGCATTCTCTAGAACGCCGGTCTGGGAATGCGGCGGGACTCTTGGAACAACCCGACAATCTTCGAGGGTTTTCGGGAGAATCAGGGTGCTTGCAATCGGCGAGTGTGCCCGCAGGTTGGATTAATAATCAATCCGGCAGTTCGGCAGCGCCTGTCTCAACTCGGCCACTTTCTCCTTGCTGATATCGGTTCCGATGATGGCGAGGATCCGGAGCGATTTCATTTCCTTGACGGCGGGCACGCACGCGTCGGTCAGGCGGATGTCGCGAAGATAAAGCTCGCCCAAGGTTCGCTTCAGCAGGGCGATCACGGCGACCTGGGAGTCGGTTAGCGACGATCCGCTCAGATCGAGCAGCGCCAGCTTGTCCATCTTGGCCAGTGCGGACACGTCGTGACTCTTGAGCGCCTTGGCATCGGACAGGCGGAGGGTGGTGAGCTGTTTGAACTCACCCAGCAGGGAGGCGCCGGTGGCTCCCATATCGCCGGGAGTGAGATTCAGCGTCCTGAGTGACGGGCAGGTTTTCAGGATGGCTTTGATTCCAGTTTCTCCTACCCGCACTGCCTTGCCTCGCAGCCGGAGTTCCTCGAGGGCGGAAAATGGCTTCATATTTTCGAAGACCTCCGCGCTGATGGACGTGTCGTCGAGTCCCAGCATCCTCAGTTCCTTGATTCCGCCGAGCGCCACGATGGTTTCGGATGTCACATCCGTTCCGGCCAGGTCCAGGCTGTTGAGCGTCGACATCCCGGCGATCATGGTCAGGGCGGAGGGGGGCAGCTTGGCCCCTGCGAGTTGAAGATTTCTGAGGTTCCTGAGTTTCGGCAGGAAGTCGAGGGTGTGGGATTTCAGGTCCAACCGCTCGACCAACAGGGATTCGAGCGAGGAAATTCCACCCACCGGGGCGAGTTCGGCGGCACTCAACCTGCTGCCGTTGAGTCCGAGGAATTTGACAAGTTTCAGGCCCGAGAGAGGCTGAAGACTGATGGCGGCCATGCCGGTTTCCGCGAGATTGATTGATTCGAGGTTCGGGCAGGTGCCAAGCGAACGGACGATTTCCGCTCCGTCCGCACCGGACGAGCGGTGGAGCGAGAATTTTCGGAGTGACTTGTTTCCCGCCAGTCCCTTGCAGATGCCGGAAGACACCCTGCATCGGTAAACCTCCAGATTGATCAAGGATTTCAAAGTGCCCAGAGGCAAATCGTCCACCATGCACTTCCATAGCCCGATGGATTCCAGCCGGTCGCAACCGACCAGCAACTTCGCATCATCCGCGGTGAATGTCCCGTCTCCGAATCCAAATGATTTGAGCTCGAGGAATCCCTTGGGCAGGATTTCCAGGGAAGTCACTTTAAGACCGCCGGAGCCTCGCCAGATTTCGACGTGCGCTCCTTTGGACAGCAGCGACTCCGCCAGCTTGCGCTGATGGTCGCCAGATACCGGTTTGTCCGGAGCCGACTCCGGCTGATCTTCCGCAGGCGCTCCGGCAAGCTCCCTCGCCTGGCTAATGCTTTCAGGAGAAAGCTTCGCGAGAGGAACGGTGAACGGCTTGCCGTCCTTGGTGATGACGACGGCATCATTCTCAAGTTTGACAAATTCTCCCCGGATGGTGATCCCGGAGGTATTGGTCCATTTCAAGTCGGCGGAGGTGGGCTGTGCGCGGACGGGGGTAAGGCCAAGGGCGATCAGAAGCAAATGGAGCGAAGGGGAGACTTTCATGGTAATTTCACCTGTGTGGATTGTGACGGGAAAACACTCGGGAATTTTCGGAAATCGCGATTTTATGAATTTCAGTTCCTGCTGCTAGGAAATTGCTTTGGCGGGAAGCCCGCGAAACAGCTGTTGGGCCGGACCGGAGGGCGGGGAAACGGGGGTTGGTAGGTGAAGCGCTCGTGGATGCGTTGCACGTAGGCCTCACCGTCGCTCGCCCAGCCTTCCGCCACAATCTGCCGCGCAGCCGAGAGTTCCCTGGCGACGTTGGCGACAAATGCCTTCGAGTATGCGTTTCATCTCGTTTATTTGCTTAACCTTCGGATGTAATTTCCGACAAGGATCATGTCGGCAGACTGTTCGGAATTTTTTTGTATCACAAGAATTTTTTTTCGGGTGGATTTGAGAGTGGAAATTATGGGTTGGGTGTGTGATTGGATATCACAGGGAGGTTTGGCTCGTTACCCCGTCAGGCTGCTAGGAGTTTGGCTGCTAGGAGTTTGCTTTTGACGGTAGGCCCCTGAAAGAGCCACTGCACCAGACCGGAGGACGGGGAAAAGGGGGTTGCATCATCGCCGCGGCAGCGCGCGTAGGCCTGTTTCTCGTCATCCACCAGCAGCACCTCGTGGATCACCGGCCGCAGCGAATCCACCGCAAGCTGCTGTAGTGAGGGCGGCTGCCATTTCCAATTGGGATGGCGTGTGGACGGCAAGCCTCACGCCGCAGGGCAGCAGGATCTCCATGGGCAGGACCGTGGCAGAGCGCGGTGTCACGCCGTCCAACTCCGCCGGGACCAGTGAGCGCAGGGCGGGGTGGTCCGGATCGGCCTGCCGGCGCTTCTTGAGCCACGAGACCAGCGTCTGGTAGTTGACGCCATGCATCGCGGCGAACTGCGGGGCGCTCAGCCCGCTGGTTTCTTAGGCCTCGACGAACGCCCGCTTCTGCTCCGGGGTGTGACGCAGACGCCCGCGCCGGTCGGCTTTTAGAATCACTTCATTCATATCCGTCATCGTGGGAGGATCTATGACGGATATGAATGCTCCCGGGCAAATCCCTATGAACGGTGCTTTGGACCCCGCTTACTTCTCCACTTTTCAGACAGTTTCTCAGAACGGAAACTTGCCACCCATGCCCTTAATCATGTTGCCGAGGCCGCCGGCACCTCCCGGGCCGCCCATCTGCTTCATCATGTTCTTCATCTTGTGCGGGGATTTCATCATCTTGCGCATCTCCCCGAATTGCTTGATGAGCTGGTTCACCTGCACGAGCGAGGTGCCGGAACCGGCGGCGATGCGCTGGCGGCGGGAGCCTTTGATGATTTCCGGGCGGCGGCGCTCTTCGAGCGTCATCGAGAGCACGATGGCCTCGGTTCGCTTGAGCTTGCTGTTGTCCAGGGCACCGGAGGGCAACTGTTTTTTGATTTTGCTGAAACCGGGCATCATGCCTAACAGGCCTTCAAGCGGGCCGAGGTTCTGGATCATTTTCATCTGATCGAGGAAGTCGGTGAAATCGAATTTCCCCTGCTGGATGCGCTTCATCGAGCGCATGGCGTCGTCCTCGTTCACCTTGCCGGCGACTTGCTCGACCATGCCGACGATGTCGCCCATGCCGAGGATGCGGTCGGCCATGCGGTCCGGGTGGAACTCGAAAAGCTGGTCGAGTTTTTCGCCCTCGCCGGCGTATTTGATCGGCTTGCCGGTGGCGGCGCGCATCGAGAGGGCCGCACCGCCGCGTGCGTCGCCATCGAGCTTGGTGAGGATGATGCCGGTGATGCCGACGGCCTCGTCGAAGTGTTTGGCCACGGAAACCGCCTGCTGGCCGGTGGCGGAGTCTGCGACGAGCAAGGTTTCCTTCGGCTGGACGAAGGCGTGCAGGCGCTTGAGTTCGAGGATCAGGCGCTCGTCGATTTCCTGGCGGCCGGCGGTGTCGAAGATGAGCACGGTGCCCTGCTGTTTCTCGGCCCAGGCGAGAGCATCTCTGGCGACTTTGACGACATCGGTCTCAGCGGCGTCCGGCGTGTAGCACGGGACATCGACTTGTTTGGCGAGTGTCGCGAGCTGGTCGATGGCGGCGGGGCGGTAGAGGTCGCAGGCGATGAGCAGCGGGCGGCGGCCTTCCTTCTTGAGGCGGCTGGCGAGTTTGGCGGAGGTGGTGGTTTTGCCCGCGCCATTGAGGCCGCAGATGAGGATGCGGGCGGGCGGATTGAGGTCGAGGGGAGCCTGGTCACCGCCTAACAGCGCGGCGAGCTCGTCGTGGAAGATCTTGACGATCTGTTCGCCGGGTTTGATCGACTTGAGCACGTCCTCGCCCATGGACTTTTCCTTCACCCTGGCGATGAAGTCCTTGGCGATGCTGAATTCCACGTCGGCTTCAAGCAGGGCGATGCGGATTTCGCGCAGGGCGTCCGAGATGTTTTTTTCCGAGATGCGGCCGACGCCGCGGAGGTTGCGGAAGGTCTTGTCGAGGCTGTCCGAGAGCGAGGAGAACATGTGGGTGCCGTGGGAGAGTTGATGAGATGAAACGGAACAGAGACTCAAGACTTCAGGACACAAGACGCAAGAGAAGAGATATGGAAGAGCATCATCTTTTGCTGAATCTTCCGGTCTTGTGTCTTGCGTCTCTCATTCGCCATCGGGGAGGTAGGCGGAATCGCGATCGATTTGGAAGGTCCAGCGGAGTGGGGATTCGGGAGCCTTGCCGGCGCTGTCTTTCCAGTTGACGGAGACCTGGCAGGTCTGCTGGCGGAGCCGGCGGTTGACCTGCCAGGAGAGTTTGCCGTTCTCCGGGGTGAAATTCGCGGGGACCTCGCCGAAACCGGAGACTTTCATGACGAGGGTGGCGGGATCGAAGTCTTCGACTTTCGAGAGGTCTGCGGAGATTTCCGGCAGGCGCGAGTTGATGATGGCTCCAGCCTCGGGATGGACCGGATGGGGAGTGGTCTGGATCAGGCCGGCGATGGCCCCGGAGGGTTGCACGGCCGGGTTCCCGGAATCGCGGAAGGTGGTGGCGAACTCGAAGATTTTATCATAATTTCCGAGGATCATGTATCTGGGGACGGTCTTGTCCGGAGTGGAGCGGGTGACCTTGCCGGGAATCACGGTGAACAGGTGGCTGTAGCCGAATTCCTCGGCGAGCGGGAGCATTTCCTCGGTGTGGAAGCCGCCGGGATAGGCATACGTGGAGGCGGAGGCCTTGAATTTCGACTCGAGAAAGCGTTTGGACTCTCCCATTTCCCGGCGGAGATAGGCATCATAGGCATCGGGTCCTTTCTGGCGGAAACTTTTGACGGTGGCCGGGTAGGGATGGCTGACGGAGTGGCTGCCGATGGTGGCACCGGCGGCGATCATCTCCTTGATCATCGGAGTGGTGAGCGCCTTGCCTCCACCATCCACATAGTTCTTGTAAAGATAGAGCGTGAACGGGTAGCCAAACTCCTTGAGAATGGGGAAGGCATCGGTGTAAACCGATTTCCAACCATCATCGAGCGTAAGCATGGCGGAATTTTCCGGAATCTCCTTCTCGCCGTTTTTCCAAGCCACGAAATCGTGCAGGGAGATCACCGTGATGCCAAGTTGGCGGATGGTTTCCATCTGCTTGCGGAACTTGGAGGTGCGGATGCGCATCGCGGTTTCCGCTTCGGTTTCGGAAAAATCGTGATACCCGAGAATGGCAACGCGCACACCATCATCGGGGGTCTCAAGCGGCGGCGGCGCAGCGGGCGCAGCGGAGACGGAAGCATCTTCCGCCCACAGGCAGGTGCCGGCCAGCAGTCCGAGAAATAGCGTGAGGGCTTTCATGTTCGGCAGAAAACTAGCTCCGACGCGGAATTTGGAAAGAAAGAAGAACGGGGCACCAGAACCAAAAAAGCCGCTTTCCCGGAAGAGAAAGCGGCTTTGTGTTGGAATGGCCGCGGCGCAGGACTCAGGGAGTCGGCACGGAAGCAATGGTCTTGAGGATCCGCGAGGCGATCTGATAAGGGTCGCCTTGGGAATTCGGGCGACGGTCTTCGAGATAGCCCTTGTAGTCGTTGTTCATGAAGGAGTGCGGAATGCGGATCGAGGAGCCGCGGTCGGCGAGGCCGTATGTGAACTTGTCGATCGACTGGGTCTCATGCAGGCCGGTGAGGCGCAGGTGATTGTCCGGGCCATAGACGGCGACGTGCTCCTCCATATTTTCCTGGAAGGCGGCCATGAGGGCTTCGAAATAAGCCTTGCCACCCTTGTCGCGCATGTAATCGGTGGAGAAGTTGGCGTGCATGCCGGAGCCGTTCCAGTCGCCGCGGATCGGCTTGCAGTGGTATTCCACGTCGATGCCGTGCTTTTCGCAGAGACGGTTGAGGATGTAGCGTGCGACCCAGATCTGGTCGGCGGCTTTTTTGGAGCCTTTGCCGAAGATCTGGAATTCCCACTGGCCCTTGGCGACCTCGGCGTTGATGCCCTCGTGGTTGATGCCGGCATCGAGGCAGAGATCGAGGTGCTCCTCGACGATTTCGCGGGCGATGTCGCCGACGGCCCTGAAGCCGACACCGCAGTAGTATTCGCCTTGAGGGCTGGGGAATCCATCGGAGGGGAAGCCGAGGGGTTTGCCATGTTGGAAAAGGAAATATTCCTGTTCGAAGCCGAACCAAGCGCCGGGATCGTCAAGGATGGTGGCGCGGGTGTTGGTCGGGTGCGGCGTGACGCCATCGGGCATCATGACTTCGCACATCACCAGCGCGCCGTTGCGGCGGGTGCTGTCCGGGAACACGGCCACCGGCTTGAGCATGCAGTCGGAGCTGCGGCCCTCGGCCTGCATGGTGGAGCTACCGTCGAAACCCCAGATCGGGAGTTCCTCAAGGCTCGGGAAACTGCCGAAATCCTTGACTTGGGTTTTGCTGCGAAGGTTGGGGACGGGCGTGTAACCGTCGAGCCAGATGTATTCCAGTTTGTATTTGGCCATGTTGGTCGTTTGTTCAGTGGTTTTGGGATGAGAGAATTCGGGATGGTGGGTTCGCCTGAAGTTCATGCCATTGGCCGATCTTCCCCCCGCCAAAAAGCGGGATTTGTGCCATTACACAAGTTTTTTTCAAGCATTTGGAGTTTGCTTGCTGGAGATGCCGTTCAGATGGACGACGATCAAGGTTGCATCGTCGATTCCGGAATTTTCGACAGCGCGCTTGATCAGGCGCGCGGCGGTTTCCGCAGGATCATTGGCGGAGGCAAGAGCCGAGGAAATATGGCGTTCCCAAACGCCATCGATCAGCCCGTCAGAGCAGATCAGGAAACGGTCGCCAGGCTGGAATGGGACGGCGGCGAAGTGCGGGCAGACGCTTTGGTGGCCGCCGCCGATGACTTCGTAGAGGGCGGAGCGCCGCGGGTGGCTGCGGTATTGGATCTCGGGAATTTCGCCACGTTTCCATTGGCCCCAGGCGGAGGTGTGGTCGCGGCTGAGTTGTTCGAGTTTGCCGCCGCGCGAGAGATAGACGCGCGAGTCGCCGACGTTGGCAACATAGAGGTTATCCGGGGTGAACCAAGCGAGCGCGAGGGTGGCGGCCATGCCGCGGGTGTGATCGCAGGCGGCAGCCTCGTTGATGTGCTCGTGGACCGAGCGAATGGCCTCCGAGAGATGGGCGAGGCAATCCGGGAAAAATCCCGAGGCGGCGATTTTGAATGTTTCCGGAATGATTTCCGACATCCGCTGGAGCAGCAGCGAGGAAGCCAGATCGCCGGCCTTGCCGCCACCCATGCCATCGGAAACGGCGAAGACGAGGTCGTGCTTTTCCAGCGAGTGGCTGCCGGATTCTCCCAGAGTTTCCGCACCTTCCGGCCCGGAGGCGAAGGCGATGAGTGAATCATCGTTGCGCGGCTTGCGCGAACCACTGTGGCTGATGGCCGCCCAATGAAGCATCAAGGAATTCGCCACGGAGAACAGGTCAGGATTGGGGTTTGACGGGCATCACCAAGCCTGGCGGTGGCGGCAGGATTTCGGCCAGTTCGAAGTCGATGATGCAGAAGCAGCCGAGTTTGTCGGAGTAGGTGATGTTGCGCGGCTCGGCATCGAGATGGCGGATGCCGTATTCCCTTTCAAGTTTGGCGAACAGCTTGTCGGACTTTTCCTTGGAAATCTGGCTGGCGATCTTACCGGCGTTGGTGGAGACGAAGTAGAGTTGCTCCGGGTGCTCCTCGAGCAGTCGCGGCACGTAGGGGCAACCGCGCTCCTCGAGCACCTTGAGCACGGCCACCTCGGTGGCGTAGCGTTTGTCGGCATCGGTGCCGCGCAGCCGCTTGTGGACGTTGCCGTAGAAATCGATCCGCACTTCGGAGCGAATGCCGTCTTTCAGGGGTTCAAGAGCCATGGCAAGCCCGACCAAACGCGCCCCCGACACCGCTGTCACGCTTTTGTTGCAGGCAGGATGGTCCTCCCCTGCCAGCGCGCATCGGGCGGCCTGCCGGAGCTCAATTGCCGCGTATTGGCTCCGGGCAGATTGCCGAAGCCACCGTGGCGCGGGCACTCCGCCTGCGGGGCCGCCTAGAGTTCCGAGTATTTCAAATTGTTGCCGCGGGATTTCGAAACAGGGTAGCGTTCCTCGTTGTGGGCCATTTTCGCGGCCATCACATCGCCGAGATTGAAACCCAGATTGTCGGCGAACTCGAAGAGGAGAATCCCGACATCGGCGATTTCCGAGGCGATTTCATCGCGGTTTTTGCGCACCCGGTCGTCGATCTGATCCGCCTGCTGCCAGACGAAGTGCTGCATCAGCTCGCCGGCCTCGGCGGCGATCGCCACGGCAAGATCCTTCGGGTTGTGGAATTGCCGCCAATCGCGGGCATCCACGAAGGTTTGGATGCGTGAGGTGAGCGAGGAAATGGAGTCGTTCATGGACCGCAGCATAGGTGCGAAAAACCGAAACATGAACCACGAAATCCACCAAATGCCGGAGCGGCGTTATCCCCATCGCCGTTCTTTTCCCATGGAGCGCCGACTTCAGCCGGCCCATTCCTCCCACCTTTCTGCTCTCAGGCGCATCCCTATCTTTGGCTTCGCGGGAAATGTGACAAACTCCCCGTAAACGGATCCAAATTGAAAGCTTCAATGATACCGCACCTTGCAGGCACGGTATCATTGAAGCTTCAAACTATCCACGCCCCTCTTACGTGGGGCGATGTGCAACGGCCGGACGAAAAAAACGTTCTCACGTTTCAATCCGCGCCCCTCTTGCGAGGAGCGATGTTCCGCCCTCGTCCTCCGATGCCGGGACCGTGTGTTTCAATCCGCGCCCCTCTTGCGAGGGGCGATCCCTTGGCTAAATGCTCCATTAGGATCCTAACAGTTTCAATCCGCGCCCCTCTTGCGAGGGGCGATAACCACGCTCGAAAAGTTGTTCGGCAAGGTTCTGTTTCAATCCGCGCCCCTCTTGCGAGGGGCGATTCACCGCCGTAGCATGCGGCGACGAGCCCGGTCGTTTCAATCCGCGCCCCTCTTGCGAGGGGCGATTAGAATCGGCCTTCGATCTTGGTCACCGCAGGGTGTTTCAATCCGCGCCCCTCTTGCGAGGGGCGATCCTCCTTGTCGGCCTCTCGTCGCGGATAGGCGTGTTTCAATCCGCGCCCCTCTTGCGAGGGGCGATGCAGCGCGGCATCGGCCCCCCCCGCGGGTTGCTTGTTTCAATCCGCGCCCCTCTTGCGAGGGGCGATGAGCCGGCGTCCAGACTCCCAGTAAGACCGAGCGTTTCAATCCGCGCCCCTCTTGCGAGGGGCGATCAGTCAAGAAGGCCATGTGCTGGTCGTGCTGGATGTTTCAATCCGCGCCCCTCTTGCGAGGGGCGATACGATCAGGCGTGCGATTGATTCCGATTTACTAGTTTCAATCCGCGCCCCTCTTGCGAGGGGCGATGCACCGTCGAGAGAGTAAGGGGCTTTGTGCCCCGTTTCAATCCGCGCCCCTCTTGCGAGGGGCGATCCTTTACGATGGCGGACGCCAAGGAGGCAGCCCTGTTTCAATCCGCGCCCCTCTTGCGAGGGGCGATTGCCGGTTTTGACTTGACTTCCTAGTCCCCGCGGTTTCAATCCGCGCCCCTCTTGCGAGGGGCGATAACGGATGGCGTGGAATCCCGCATCGAATCGCTTGTTTCAATCCGCGCCCCTCTTGCGAGGGGCGATTTTGATCGTATCCAAAATGTTATCGCACGTCGTGTTTCAATCCGCGCCCCTCTTGCGAGGGGCGATGTTGGAAGAATGCCTCGGTGGCGAGCGCGGCGTTGTTTCAATCCGCGCCCCTCTTGCGAGGGGCGATGCGCGTCCCTCACCCGCCGATTCCGCGCCCTGGAGTTTCAATCCGCGCCCCTCTTGCGAGGGGCGATAACGGGAAAAGGATTTTGCGCTACTTGTCAAAAGTTTCAATCCGCGCCCCTCTTGCGAGGGGCGATTCTCCTGCGCATCGGCCTTGAGCACGATCTTCAGGTTTCAATCCGCGCCCCTCTTGCGAGGGGCGATGCGTCGCGCTGTCCTTGCCCACCTTTTTCCCGATGTTTCAATCCGCGCCCCTCTTGCGAGGGGCGATGCCTAGAAA
>JBGSUP010000200.1:0-3353 GCA_041753485.1 Akkermansiaceae bacterium | reverse complement strand
CGTGCGACGGGCGGCGGCTTCTCCGGCATCACCTTCGAGGGGGTTTCCTTCGATGCGCGCAGGCATCGCCTGGCAGTGGTCGATCAGCCGAAGGGTCCGGGTTCGCGGTTTGCGGATGCGGCCGCAGCCGGGCAATCCGTTGGCGGGATCGCCGCAGTCAATGGTGGGTTCTTCACACCGGCAGGCGAGCCGCTCGGACTGGTGATCGCTGGCGGAAAGCGCTCGGGCAGCTGGAACTCCTCCTCCTCACTGGGTAGTGGCGTTTGGCACGTGGACGCTGCCGGAGACGGTGCCATCAGTCGCCGCGAGAAACTCGGACCCAGCCGGGCTGGCGGCATGCGCGGGTTGTTGCAGGCGGGCCCCATGCTCGTCGCAAACGGACTTGCGGTCTCCGGACTCGATCCTCTCAAAACCAGTGCGCGAACGATCATCCTCTGGGACAGCGGCAATCGTTGGTGGATTGGCCGCTGCACACCCGCCACCCTGGCGCAGGTGGCTGCGGTTTTGGCGGAGAATGCCGTGCCGGGTTGGCCGGTCCGCCATGCGCTCAATCTCGATGGCGGCCGCTCGTCGAACCTTTGGATCTCCAATCAAGTGCCGGGCGGCCCGCTCGCAAGACGCCCGGCGTGGAACCGGCCGGTACGCAATTTTCTTGTCCTGCTTCCCACATCCTGAGGGCTTGCAAGCGTGGTGGCCCGAGCCGGATTCGAACCAGCGACACGCGGATTTTCAAAGCCCGCCGCCTTTCCTAACTTACTGATGATTTACGAGTTGCATTTCCGTTTGTTGCGCGTTTTCCGTTTATTCTTGCGTTTTGCTGGCAATTGTGGCAACGTCATTGCGTCACGGATTCCCCGTCCGCGTGTCACCGAAACCGCCGCCCAACCTGCCGCCCTTGTGGCAATTGTGGCAGCACTACCACCGAAAACCATGGCCAGAAAACCAGAATTCAAACCCATCAAGACCCGCGCCGGTTGGATGGTATCCGTCCCACCGAGTCTCGCCGAATCAGGCAAGCGCGAGCGCTGTTTTTTCAAGAGTCGGGACAAGGCCCGCGACTATGCCGAGAGCCTGCGGGAGCGGACGAAGAAACACGGCGAGGCCGCGAGCGCGATCAAGCCGAGCATGGCCGAGGATGCGACCCGCGCCACCGAGATTCTCGAGCCATTCAGCATCACCTTGCAACAGGCCGCGAGGTTCTATGCGCACCACCACGACAAACGCTCTCAGGCACCCACCCTTGCCGACGCATGGACGGCAGCGCTTGACCGCCGCGCCAACCACCGCGAGCGCTACCTAGCCGACCTGAAAGCCTGGGAAAAGGCATTGCCGGGTTCTTTGCTGGCGATGAACTGCCACGACATCGCGCCCGACGACATCAAGACCGCACTCGACAGCGTGACCGAAGGCCCGACCCGCTGGCGCAATGGCCTTGCCGTCCTGTCCGCCGTGCTTGGCGACGTGGTGAAGGATGGGAAGCTCGAGAAGAATCCCGCCCGCGCCGTCCATGTCGCACGCAAGGTGAACCGTGACGACGACGTGGTGATTTACACGGTGGACGAGCTCAAAGCGCTGTTTGCCGCGTGCAAGGACTATCCCAAGGCTAAGGACGAGGAGGACCGCTTGTGCGCCGCGTGCGCCGTGCCGTTTGCCGTCATGGCGTTTGCGGGCGTGCGACCGGATGAAGTGACCCGCCTGCGGTGGGAGGATGTTTCACTTGAACTCCACAATATCCGGGTTGGCGCGGGCGTGGCGAAAAAAGCCACCCGCAGGAATGTTCGCATCAATCCAACTCTCGCCGCGTGGCTCGAGACTGTGCCGGTGGACAAGCGCTTCGGAAAACTCGTGCCGCCCCGCTGGCGATACAAGGCCGCCCGCGTGCGCCGCGAGGCCGGGATTGATGGCCACGAGAAACAGGACGCGCTCCGCCATAGTTTCGGCACCTACACGCTGGCCACGGAAAACGATCTTGATGCGCTGAATGCCGACATGGGACACGAGCACGTCCGCGTTTTCTTCACGCACTATCACAAGGCCATGACGAAGGCCGACGCGCTGCCATACTGGCAGGTTTTGCCGCCCGGAGTGGAACTGCCGACAATCGCCGCCGTGCCGTCCGCACCGGCACCCAAGCCCAAGAAACAAACCAAACGCAAGACAGCATGAAAACCACCCGCGATCATATCGCCGCCGCGCTCGACAGCATCCAAGCGCTACGCGCGGCCACCGTGAACGGAGATCCCGATGCCGCTTCCGGACTGCTGGAAATTGCGAGCCGAGCCGCCGGACACCTTGCCGCGCTGTCCAGTCATCCCGCAGGTAAGCCGAGCCGCAACTTGATGGATGAAATCGCAGCGAAAGCAGACCATTGGCCCGTGAATGTTCCTGCCGTGGAAGATGGCCGCGAGCGAATCATTGCCGACGCTTTGCCCGATACACTTGGCGCGGGATTGCCCGTGCGCGTGAAATACAAGGGCGCTGGCAGGCCGAGAGATAGGGACTACCGATCACGCACGGGATTCACGGAGTCCGTGATTGTGGAACTGCGACACGAGGGAATCTATCCGGCAAGCAACAATCGCGCCGACGTGGAGGCCGCTTGCATGGAATGGTTAGAGCGTGATTGTTCCGGGCAATGGGAGGATTTCCCATGGCCGCAACAAGTCATCGCCGAAGCCAAAAAAGAGAACCACCGTGGAAATCCCGTGCGCAAGGTCATCTCGAAGTGGATTCAAGATGGCGTAAAATCCCTTGTTTCATAAGTGGACGGAAAGTGGCGCTTTGTCGTCCACGGGATGTTCCGCAATAAAGGAAAAAATCGGAAGATTAGGAATCGCCATGAAGGTGATTCCCAAAACAAAACAAGCCGAAGCCGCGCCACCCCTTGTCCCGGCAAAAACCATCGCCCGTGCGCTTTCGTGCTCGACGCGATATGTTCACATTCTCGCCGAGCAAGGAACGATTCCGCACTATCGTTTCGGCAAGGCGTGCATCCGGTTTAATCAAGCCGACGTTTTCGCCGCGCTTGGAATCCGCCCCGAGGCCGCTGCCGGGCGAGCCCAATGAGCGCGATCACCACCAGCACCGTTCAGCGGATCCAAACCCTTGCCGCCGAACTCGACGCGCTGGGCAAGACGGCGCTGGAGAAAGTCATCGAAGCCGGAAACCTGCTCCGGGAATGCAAGGCGGAGCTGAAGCATGGCCAGTGGCTGCCTTGGCTTGAAAGCAATTTCACCTTCAGCGAGCGCACGGCGCAAAATTGGATGACTCTCGCGAAGGCTGAAGAGCGCGGTGATTTGAAAACCGCAACCGTTGCGGATTTGGGAATCCGCGAAGCCATCAAACTTGCTAGA
>JBGSUP010000199.1:0-13058 GCA_041753485.1 Akkermansiaceae bacterium | reverse complement strand
CCCGGCGGCACGGTGAGCGCCAGCGGCTACGACAGCACACACCATGAACTTACCGGCGCATGGCGCACCCCCGGCGGCTACATCGCGGTGGACACCGGATTTTCCGCCACCCGCGATGCCGGAACACCGGCGCTGCCGATGGACATGATCAAGGACGACGCCTGGCGCTTCGGACTCACCCAGAACGAAACCTTCGACTGGGGAACGCTCGAAAACCGATTGTATGTGCATGACATCGATCACCTGATGGACAACTACACGCTGCGCCCGGCGGCGGGGATGCGGATGGAGTCGCCATCATCAAGCCGCGACTATGGCTGGCGCGGCGATGTGACGCTGCCGCGTGGAGAGAACAAGCTGCGCACGGGCATCGACCTCCACCGCAATGAGTTCGAGGCGGAGCAGGTGGCGGTTTCCGGAATGTTTGCGGGCAGAAGGCGCGACACCTTCAATGACAACCGCCGCAGCCGGATCGGGGGGTATGTCGATTGGGAACAAGAACATACCAGTCAATGGAGTTCCCGAATTGGACTGCGCGGCGATGTGGTGTCGAGCGATGCGGGTGAGGTGGCCAATGCGATCATGCCGAATCCAGCCATCAACCGGGATCGCGATGAGTTCAACAGTGCCGACCGCTCGTTCGCCGACGTGCTGCCCGCCGCCACCGCCGCCTTGCGTTTTGCTCCGGATGGGAACACCGGCGTCGAACTGGCCGTGGCGCTGAAAAGCCGCGCGCCATCAATGGTGGAGCGCTATTTGTGGACGCCGCTCAACGCCAGCGCCGGGCTCGCCGATGGCCGGACCTATCTCGGCAATCTCGATCTTGATCCGGAGATCTCGTTTGAAGTCGCGCTTGCTCTGACACGCAAGGGCGAAAGCTGGAATGCCGGAATCACGCCGTTCTATCAGAGTGTCTCCGACTACATCCAGGGCATGCCGATCGACCGCAAGGACATGGCCGGCAAATCCGTGCTCCAGTATGAAAACATCGACCGCGCCGAACTCTATGGATTCGAACTCACGGGCGGATATGAAATCAACGAGGAGTTCGCCATCGACACCGTCGTCAGTTATGTGCGCGGTCGCAACCGGGATGGCGGCGGTGATCTCTACCGCATCGCCCCGTTGCGCGGCATGTTAGATTTCTCATTCCGTCATGAATCCTGGGAAAGCCATCTTGAATGGGTCTGGGCCGATGCCCAGCGCCGGGTGGCGGACCTTCAGGATGAAGAGCCAAGCCCCGGCTACGGCATCCTCAACCTGCGGCTGGCCAGAACCTTGGTCGAAGCGGTGCGTGTCGAAGTGGGGGTGGAGAACCTGCTCGACAAGCGCTACGCCGACCACCTCGGCGGGGTGAACCGCGTCGCTGACAGCGATCTGGATGTCGGCGAGCGCATCCCCGGAGCCGGACGCTTCGCCTATGCCTCGGTCACTTGGGAGTTCTGACACACCGCGCCGGATTGCTTCATCTCAGGGGCCGACTTTGGAGAGGCCGGTGAGAATCTTGTCGCGTGCGGGCTCCTCGATGATCCGGGCGTCGGCGAGATCGCGGGCGAGTTGTTTGGCGGCCGAAATCTCGATGTCGGTGAGTTTCCCGCCGTCTTCGGCGGGAGGCCGGATTTCCAAATTTGCGATGACCTTTTCCATGCCGGGTGAAATCGCGGGATCGATGAGATTGGCGAGCACCGGCTTGCGGCCACTCTGGGGACCTGCGGGAATTGGCGGGAGGCCGCCCTTTTTCATCTCGTCGAGCGTGTGGAAGTCGGCGGTGTAGCCGAGTTTGAGGAAGTTCTCATAATTTCCGCGTAGGCAGCGACGGATGATCTTCTCGCGGACCGGCGGTTCATTCCTCTCGGCATCGTTCTCGAAAAACCCCGGTTTGATGCCCATGCCGCGGTCGATCGCCTTTTCTGGCGGGACTCCCAGCGAACTCGCCTCGGCGATCAGGCCGACGGCGCGGACGAGCGACTTGCGCGCATCCTCGGCATAGAATTGCTGGAAGAACGAACTGTCGCTGGTGATCGATTGGAGCTCGGCGGTGATCGCCGCCCTGCGTTGGAATTTTTTCACGAAACCGAAGCCATAAAGCACGGCGACAAGCAGCGCGATGATGAATGCGGCGCGGGTGAGGATGTATCGGGGGCTCGGTGCTTCCATGATCTATCAGGTCCAGATGGATTTCGGTTTTTTGGTTTCCTGCGGCGGGGCTTCGAAGCTTTTCCGCTCGCGGCAGTGGAAGAGCGCCTCGTCGCGGGTGATCAGGCGGGCCTGCAGCAGATCGGCGATGCTCTGGTCGATGGTGCGGTTGCCCTCGCGGTGGCCGATCTCCATCAGGCCGACGATTTGTTCGAGTTTCCGCTCGCGGATGCAGTTGCGGATGCCATGGCCGGGAACCATGACCTCGGAGGCGAGCACCCGGCCCTGCCCGTCGGCGCGGGGAATCAGGCGCTGGCAAACGATGCCCTGCAGGCAGCTTGCAAGCTGGGTGATGATCTGCGGCTGCTGTTCTGCGGGAAAGACATCCACCAGGCGGTCGATCGTCTGGGGCGCGTCGGCGGTGTGGAGCGTGGCCAGCACCAGGTGGCCGGTCTCGGCGGCGGTCAGGGCGATGCGGATGGTGTCGAGATCCCGCATTTCGGAGACGACGATGACATCGGGATCTTGGCGGAGTGCCTGGCGCAGGGCGCGGGGGAAACTGCGGGTATCGCTTCCGACTTCGCGTTGTTTGACGAGGCACGAGCTGTGCTGGAAGATGAATTCGATGGGGTCTTCCAAGGTGACGATCACGCCGCTGCGGGTGTCCGAGATGCGTTTGACCAATGAGGCGAGCGTGGTGGATTTTCCGGAGCCGGTGATGCCGGTGACGAGCACGAGTCCGCTGCGCAGGCGGCAGAACTCGCGCGCGATTTCGTGGTGGCCCAGGTTTTCCAGGTCGGGGATTTCCTGGCTGATGAAACGGAAAGCGGCTTCCATGTTGCCGCGTGCGAGGTGGACATTGCCGCGGAAACGGCCGACGCCCTCGACTTGCAGCGCATAGTCGAGTTCCAGGTCCTGTTCGAGGCTGGCGCGCTGGGATTCGGTGAGGGTGTCGAGGATGAGGTTGCGGACGGTTTCCGGGGCGAGGTTTTCGTCCTCAAGCCGCAGGATCATGCCGTTGATGCGGGCGCAAGCCGGCGCATCCGCGCTGAGGTGGAGGTCGGAGCCGCCGCGTGTGACGGCGTCTTTCAGGTAATCGGTGATGTCGCGGGCCATTGGTCGGGAGGGCTATCAGGAAATCCCCCGCATGGCGCGATCAAAATCCTGCGGCCGAGGGCAGGCGGAGCGGGCGATGTCCGGATCGATCATGCCCTGGCGGGTGGCGGCCACCAGGTAATCGAGCAGCGAGCAATTGGTGGGACCGGCGGATTTCCGCATGTGGTCCTGGAGTTCGGCGAGTTGGTGATCGAGAATCCAGCGGCGGGTGGCGGCCTCGTTCTGAAGGTATTCGATGGCCGGGAAAAGCCCGCCGCCGAGACGCGGCAGGAGTTGTTGGGAAATCACCCCGATCAACTGATTGGCGAGCAGGTTGAGCGCGTCGGCGGCTTCCGAGCGGACCAGATGCGTGAAGCGATCGAGCGTTTCGACGACGCTGCTGCTGTGAAGGGTGGAGATGACGAGGTGCCCGGTTTCGGCGGCTTGCAGTGCGGTGACGGCGCTCTCGGCATCGCGGATTTCCCCGAGAAACAGGACATCCGGGCTTTGACGCAGCGCGGCGCGCAGGCCGGTGGTGAAATTTTCCGAGTCCAGGCGGATCTCGCGTTGGGAGAAAAGCGAGAGATCGTTTTCAAACAGATATTCAATGGGATCCTCCAGCGTGACGATATGGCGGGCGAAATGTTGGTTGATCCAGGCCAGGCAGGAGGCGACGGTGGTGGACTTGCCCGATCCGGTGGGACCGGTGACGAGGATGAGGCCGAAGCGGCGCTGCAGCCACGCGTGCAGCAGATCGGCGGGCAGCCCGAGCTCGCTTAGCGAGGGAATCGTGCTGCGGATCGGCCGCAGCACTGCGGCGAGGCGGCCGAGCGTGTGATAGAGATTCACCCGCAGCCGGCCCCCATGGGGGAGCTGCCAGGAAATATCAGCTTCCGGACGCGCCTCGGGATCGATCGCGCACGATTGCCAAAACCCTGCCATGGCCTCGTGCGAGATCGGACCGGGGTGGAGCAGGACGACATCGCCCTCGCGCCGGATGCGGGGGGCTTCGCCCTCGACAAGGAAGACATCAGTGGCCTCGTCGGCGAAGGCGTCCCGGATGAGTTGGATGAGCGCGGAATGCATCGGCGGGGTCAATTTTCTCTCCAAAATCATCCGGCGATGGCCACGCCGTGGCATGGCACCAGCATTCTTACAAGTTAGCTATTTCCATCGGATTTCCCCTTTATTTGTGCAGGATCTTCGGCACCATCGGCGCGCGCAGGCGGTGAGGCTCCGGCAGGCCGGAGCCAAGCAGCGGGCGGCAGTAGGCATGGAATGCGGGCGTCACGCCGTTGCCATCCGCGTTGATGAACTCATCAGGCATGTGGCGCGTCTTGCCGGCGACCAGTGATAGCGAGACCAGTTCGTAATCCACGCCGTAGTCGAGCACCGGACGGCGAATGACTACCGAGCCATCGACATTGTCCCACATGGCGAACTGCACGGCCTTCTCGCCGACTTCGCGGGCTTCGCGGGCGTCGCGATCCGAGCGGCAGCCGATGAAGGCGCGCTGCAGGTAGCCGTAGGTATCCGAGCGCACGCGCTTGATGTTGAGGCCGTCCTTGATCGTCTGGGACAGCAGGTCGCCGAGCGCGCCGGTGCCCGAAAGTTGCACGTTGCCGTGGGCATCGCGTTCTTCCACCCCCATCAACTTGGTGATCATCGGGGTGTGATCCTTGTCGGAAATCCCCTCGGACACCGCGATCGTGCACAAGCCGTGTTTCGCATAAATCCGGTCCACATCGGCGAGGAATTTTTCGGTGTCGAACGCACGTTCCGGCACATAGACGAGGTGCGGGCCGTCATCGGTGTATTTCCGCGCCATCGCGGAGGCGGCGGTGAGGAAGCCGGCGTGGCGTCCCATAATCACCCCGATGTAAACGCCCTTGAGCGCGCGGTTGTCGAGGTTCACGCCCATGAATGCCTGCGCCACATAGCGGGCGGCGGAGCCGAAACCCGGGCAGTGGTCGTTCTCCATCAGGTCGTTGTCGATGGTCTTGGGAATGTGGATCGCGCGGAGTTCGTAATCGGCGGCCTTCGCCTGCTCGTTGACGATGCGCACGGTGTCCGACGAATCGTTGCCGCCGACGTAGAAGAAGTAGCGGACGTCGTGGGCTTGCATCACCTTGAACATGCGGGCGCAGTAGGCCTCATCGGGCTTGTCACGGGTGGACAGCAGTCCCGAGGAGGGAGTGTCGCCCACTTGTTCGAGATTGTGGGTTGTCTCGCGGGTGAGATCCACGAAGTTTTCATCCACGATGCCCCGGACGCCATGGACGGCACCGTAAACGGCGGTCACCTGGGTGAACTTGCGGGCTTCGAGGGCGACGCCCACCACACTTTGGTTGATCACATGGGTGGGGCCGCCACCTTGTGCCACGAGTACTTTTCCTTCTAAACGGCTCATAGGGACCGCAGGATTGATGATCCCCGGGCGGATGCAAGCCCTGAAACCGGGTGGATCGACTGAAAAATCAGTTCCACCGGATGTCCGCAGCGCATTACACTCTACACATGAAACACACGATTCCGTTGCTCGTGGCCTTCACCGCAGTGCTTCACGCCCAGCAACCCATCGAACAAGCCGCCGAGGCGCGAGTTTGGCTGAAGGTTTCCCCGGATGCGCCGCTGCTCGGGGCGGTCGAGGTTTCCACGGGCACCGCCACACCGGCATCATGGGAGAGCGATCCCGCGGTGCGCGAGCGTCATACCGACATCCTCTTTCCCGTCCGCTGGTGGTCGTGGACCGAACTCGTGATCCGCTTCACTCCGAAACGTGACAGTGCCGTCGAATTGTCGCTCAGCGGTGTCTGGTCTCCGGAAAAGGACGGGGTGATGCCGCGCAGGGAAATCCTCTGGGATGACATCGCCGTCGAGGGTGCGGAGATCCTCAATGGCGGCTTCGAAGCCGTGGCCGAGAACCTGCCCTCCGGCTGGCAATCGCCGTGGGAGATCTACCTGCCATCCGGCGATTGGCCGCTTGCAACGGCGGTGCCGCGGAGCGGAGGGCGCGTGGCCGCATCGTGGTGCAAGCGGCCGCTCGTGCAAACCATGCGGGTGACCGCAGGCCGACCGGTGGTGCTCAAACTTCACGCGATAGCCGCCACCACACCGGATTTCGTGGCACCCAAACGGCAATCGGGCGACACGCCTGCACACCGTGCCTTGGCACGCCTCAAGCGCGGCGTGAACCTCGGCAACGGCTGGGAGGCCTCGCCCTCCGGCTCCTGGGGCGTGAAATTCACCACCGAAGACATCGATCACATCGCCGACGAGGGATTCGACCACATCCGGGTGCCGGTCGGATGGCATTTCCACCTCAAGCCGAAGGACGGCGCTTTCGAAATTGATCCCGCGTTTCTAGCGGAAATCGAGCCGGTGCTGCGGCGCGCGCTGGAGCGGAAACTCCATGTCTTTCTCAACTGGCATCACTTCCACGATTTCACGAATGATCCGGCGGCCCATCTCGATCGTTTCACGGGTGGATGGGAGGCCATTGCCCGTCATTTCCAATCCTGGCCGCCTGGCTTGTTCTTCGAGCTTCTCAATGAACCCTGCGACGCGCTGACCACCGGGGTCGCCAATCCGATCTATCGGGAAACCATCGGCGTCATCCGCCGCACCAATCCTCAGCGTCTTCTCGTTGTCAGTCCCGGCCACTGGGGTATCGTCGGCGAACTCGGGAACCTGCGCCTGCCGGATGACGACGACCGCATCGCCGTCACGGTGCATTGTTACGAGCCCTTTCATTTCACCCATCAGGGCGCGAACTGGGTGGGCTTTGAGGAATTGCTCGGCGTGCGCTATCCGGGTCCACCGGAATCGCCTCTGAAGATTCCGGACTCACTCAGGGAGAATCAGGGTGTCCGTTCCTTTCTTGAGCGCTACAACCATGCTTCCGGTGACCAAAACCCCAGTTCGGCGCGGGTCGTCCGCAACCTGCTGGACACGGCGCGTGAGTGGTCGATCCATTTCGGCCGGCCGGTGCATCTCGGCGAGTTCGGCGCGCACCATGCCGGTGACACCGCGAGCCGCAGTCGTTATCTGAGTGACGTGCGTCACCTCGCCGAAGAACGCGGCATCCCATGGACCCTGTGGGAGTGGAAAGCCGGCTTCGGCTACTGGGATCCGCAGAACAGGCAGCCGCGATTCCGGAAGAGTCTGCTGGAATGAGAGGGCCTCACGTGCTCGAAGAGATCAAGCAAAGTGGGGAGACACGCCGGGCTGATTCCAGGTTGTCGATGATGGCGGGGGATCGGAGCTTTGGAAGCAGTCCCGCGCTTTTGCCGCGCCATGCGGAAAGTGCAGGCTGATCACGCAGATCCCGGTGAAATCGTAATCCCCCCGGTGGCCGACGCGGATTCCACGCGGTAATAGGTGTAAACCGCCCCCAGTGACGCCGCAGAGAGGAAATGCCAGAGCGTGTGTCCCCACCAGACACCGCCATCGATCCCATACCTTGCCCAACCCGTGTCGAGCTGGCGAAACCCGAAGGCCGCAGCCATCAGCAACAATGAAGACACGGCATATCCAAGCCCACGCCAATCGCGCGACCTCCAAAGGCACAGGCAGACCACCAAACTCAATCCCACGGCCATTGACGGCAATACCACCCACATCGAGATCTGCCATTTGAAGACCAGAAGCAGCACGTCGGACACAATCACACCGGCGATCAGAACACGGGCGGCAGCGTGCTCCTTTCCTTGGGGAGCCAGTAGGCGGAAGGCTCCGTAAGCAATCAGGCTCAGCACCACGGCGTAACACGCGCCCACATCCAACTGCTGGCCCAGGCGCGTGACCGAAGCATGATAAAACAGACTTCCGAAACCCAGATAGACAAGCGATCCACCGATCAAATAACTGAAGCCCGGCTGATCGCGCATCTGCCTGCTGTTGCCGCTCGGTGCCAGTTTCGCGTCGGACCACCCCAAGGTCAGGATCAGAAATCCGACCCACAGGTAGGCGAAATTCGAGATCGTATTCCACGGCTGGCGGACGCCGCACTCCATGCGGTTGGGCTCGCCATATTCTGCAAGCAATCCGGCATAACCCAGTGCCATGCCGTCCCAGATGCCGCCATCGGGAAAGATCCGGAAAAAAATCCAATACACCACTCCCGCCAGGCCGGTGAAGCCAGTGGCCCATCGGATCGAGTGGGTGTGCGTCGCCGGGTTCTTTGGATTCATCAGGTCAGGAAATCAGCTTTTGCCAGAAGCTCGCGCAATACAGCCTTGATCGGGAGTTTAACGGCGGTTCGGTTTTTGGCGAGTTTGGATTGAAGAACGGCACAGGGCGAATGGACGCGTCCTGTCCCTTATCGGTTTGCATCTCCAACGCGTTCGTCATTTCCTTGCCGTGACCTGAATGAATCGACCCTGTCCATGGCTGCCGCCGGTTTCGGAACTCCATGATTTTTCGCTCACTCGCCGTCATGGCGGCGACAGGGGTGCCGAGTTCTATCAGGACGCGCTGCGCTACGCCCAGTCGCTGTGGATCTCCGGCAAGCCCGCACAGGCGCTGCTCCAACTCGACAAGGCGTGGATGGCGGATGTTCCCGCCGATGATCCGGTGTTGGGGGTGCACCCGCCGCCGTATCGGGCGCTCGTATGGATCCTGCGGCGATCAGCGGCCGGGAATTGCGGCTACCTGGGCAATCCGGTGCGGCATTTCCAGCATCTCGCCAGCCGCATGAGCGGCCCGCGCGGTGGAATCCGCGCATGGCGTGCCTGGGCCTGCCTGCACCTTGCTGAACGCGTGCTGCCCCCTGCTGGATTTCCGCGGGACGGCCGCCAAATCGCCCGTGAAGGGTTATGGATTCCCAATTTCACGGCCGCGCTTGTGGCCATCGCGGCCAGTGGTTGGACCGGCGAAGCTTTTGCCGCCGAGAGAGCTCCGTGCGTCCCGGAGGATTGGTGTGAAAACCAAGCTGAAGCTGCGGCCGAGATTTCCCTTGAGGCGGGCAAGAGAATCGCCCTTGGCGGATGAACCGCTGCGTCCGCCGCTCTGCTCTGGCGAAAGCGGCGTTGATGAAATCTCCGGCCGCCGATGATGTCGGCCGCCAGGGATGCCACCGCCTTCGATCCGGCCTGGTCTTTTTGCTTTTTTCTCCTCTAATTCGTCGCGCAGGCCCTCGTTTTGGCTGCCGCACACTGCTCAGACATGCACGCTTACCACCACGATGCGCATGGCGACACGCAACCGCAGGGGCTATGCTCCTACGCCGCGTGGCGGAGCAGGGCGATGAGGACGCCCTGGATGACCAACTCGCGAGCGGGAATCAAATCCGGGTAGTCCGGGTTCTCCGCACGCAAAAAGGGTTTCCCGCGCTCCACAACATAGCGCTTCAAGGTCGTCTCCCCGTCGATCAGGGCCGCCACGATATCGCCCTTGCGGGGTTCGCGGAATTCGAGAATCACCGTGTCGCCATTGCAGATGTGGGCGTCGATCATGGAATCGCCGCGGACTTTCAAGGCGAAGGTCCGCGCATGGCGGGGGATGCCGAGTGCCGAGATGTCCACGGAGACACAGCCCTGGCGTTCGGGTTCCGTGTCCTGGGCCATGCCGGCGGCGATGCTGCCGAAGATCGGGATGTCGGCGATTTCTCCGCGATCGAGATCTTCGGGGAAAATGACGGCACGGGCCTTGCCGGGCAGTCGCTGGATCACTCCCTTGCGTTCGAGCGCCCGCAGGTGGCTCATCGCCGCCGTCTGGCTGGCGAAGCCGAAATAATGCTGAATCTCGCGCGTGGATGGCATGATGCCCGTCTCGTGCTGTGACATTTTCAGGTAGGCAACGATTTCCTTTTGGCGTTTGGTGAGTTCGGTTTGCATTGGTTTGAACAGTGTTCCCAGGAACAAAACCGATTCCTGGTAACTGTTCAAGCGAAAATATCGGTTCGTGAGAATTTCCACCAACACACCGCGACGGGCCGCCGCGAAATCGGCACGAACGACGGCTTGCCGTGCTGCGATTCGGTGATTAGGGTGCGCCTGAAACCAGTTCTTATGAAAACCGCAACCTTTCTCTCGCTGCTCGTTTTGTTGACTCCGCTCTTGGCTCAAAACGAGGCCGCGCCAGTCGGCGACAAGACCGAAGCCCCGAGGGCGGCACTGCTCCCGAACCAGCAGGCCTTCCTCAACCTGCCCGAGGAAAAGCGCAAGGAATTCATCAAGCACCTCGGCGAGGCCAACCGCATTTTCCAACAGAAGCGGATCTTCGAAACCCTGGAAGAGCTCGACAAGGCCTCCGCGATTTTCAAGGACAGCCCGGAAATCCACAACCTGCGCGGCAGTTGTTATGTCGAGATGCGTTCCTTCGACAAGGCGCTGGCCGAGTTCAACAAGGCCGCCGCGCTTTCGAAGGACAATCCGAGCATCGAATTCAACATCGGCGAGGTCTATTTCGTCACCAAGCAGTGGCAGAAGGCCCACGATCTCTTCGAGCGCATCATGAAACTCCTGCCGCCCGAAAACATCGCGCTCGGCCGCCTTGTGGAGTTCAAAACCCTGCTGTGCAAAAAGAAGCTCGGGAAAGACGACGAGGTGACCATCCTCGCGGAGAAATACGATTTCCTCGACGACTCGCCGTATTACTACTACGCCCAGGCCGCCCTGGCCTATGACAAAAACGACCTGATCAAGGCTGAAGAGTGGTTGGCCACCGCGGGTCGCATTTTCCGCGACCCCAACGTGCTCGCTCCCTGGCAGGACACTCTGGTCGAATACGGTTACATCAAGAGCTTTTATGGGGATGAAGCGGTGACTGAAGAGTGAGCACCGTCTAATCCTGCTATTCCTCCGGCCAGTTTTCAAATTTCACGGCACAACCGCAGCGTGATCTCTCCGGTTGTCCACTTCGAGACGAAACCCGGGCGACCTTTCCTGCTAAAACCATCCATCATCCCCGTCTGGTGTGCTTGGCGCGTCTCGCCGACACAAAATATGGAGAGATTGAAAAGGAATACCTAAAGTGGTAATACCTCCTGAACGAAACTGACAATTTAAGTACAACCCCCAATCCCCGTTGCCTTGCGCGAACGTCTCAGCCTCAATCCGGGAACCGAGGTGGAGTTCGTCGCCTCTGGCGGGGCCTTGCAGATGAAGCCGCGCAAGCGGACCCGGGAGATGGCAAGTACCTTTGATCACTGGTTGGCCAAGGCGGCCGGCTCCGCCAGGAAGGGTAGGACGCCGGCTGAAATCATGGCGCAGACAAGGGGGGAGGACTGATCCATGTTGCTGTTGGATACCAAGGTGCTCCTTGAGATTGTGGGCGGACTTGGTTCATCAAGTTTTCGCCGTCTAGTCTCGACCAAATTAAGCGATGAGTAGGGCAAATCGAAGTAATCGTGCGAGAACCGTATTCAAATCAGGCTCACTTGGCATCGACAGCCCCAATCCCGCGCACCCGTGTCGCCATGCTTCCAATAAGGATCTGTGATCGCGAGTCCCGTCCAACAATGGGATGAGAACTTTGATCGACCTATCCTCGATCGTCACCGGAACGTGGTGTTGATTGGTGATTGCCCCTTCCTGGGATGCCTGCCAGCGGGCGACCGGATTGGCCTCGGGGCACGCGCTGACGATTCGACTGCAACGCGGGGCGTGCACTCTCAGTTCCACGAAGCCCAGCAGCGAAAGATCGAATAAGATATCCTGCAATACCGCACTCTCAAGCTTGGCTTGCTTTGCGTTTATGGCGCTACGACATACCAGATCCGCGAGTTGCGGAAAATCAAGAGCTTGCGGATATGCGCCTAACAGCTCGCATAATGCCGACTTGGCCCAGAAATTGCCTATTTGGATCCGTGTTCCGGAGCCATTCACAAAATCGAGCGGCACTCCCTCACGGCGATCTTTTGCGCCTTCCAAACGAGAGTCGCTGGTGAGCCAGAGCGTCCGGATCGCCGTCCGATCCTCCCGCGATGGCAAATTCACCTCTGCTCCGACCACCAGGGACTGCCTGAAGCCATTGCAAGTCAGGACATCAAGGCAGGCTTCCCGCCGCATCCGACTCGTCCCATACTCGGCAAGGATCCGCCTCTCTGCCGGCGAAAGATGAGGCATCGGGGACTTCCCCAGCTCAGCTTCAGCCAGGTATTGCAGACCTTCGGCGCTGAGTTGCTCGGCGAACGAAAGGAACGAAACCGGATCATTGACACTGCCAAACCAGTCGTGGGCGACCAGGGAATCGGTGGCCGCCGCCACCCTCGCAAACTCATGTTTCAAAGCTCCACTCAGAGCATGTGGAGAAGAAAGCGCTGAAGTCAATTGCGCCGCCAGTGCCCGCCATTTGGATACATTGCTCACCCCCCGATCCGATCCTTCGACCAGATCAAGACCAATCTGCCTTGCCGCGCTTTTCAGAAATGCTCCTGGGAGGGTGTTGTAACTCAGATAACCGATCCCGGAAGCTCCAAGCCAGCGTCGCATGCTGCGCAGCAGAATGAAACGGATTTCCAAGGGCACCCAAGAGTAGAGTCCGTGCGCGATCACATAATCAAATCCATCCGTGCCGAAGTCGTGTTTTGAAAAATCCGCACAGTGCAGTCTGATGTTTTTCAGCCCAAGTGCGGCGATGGCCCGTTGCCCACGGGTGAAGTGGTCCCCTGAGCGGAGCCGGGTGCGGGCGGATTTTAGCTATGGTGCATGAGGGGCGGGGTGGCGGTGTTTTTGGTGTTTGGTGGGGTGTGGTTCCGCCCTTGGAGGAAAGTTGTCCACAAGGTTCCGAGGCGAGAATGGGCCTCTCAAAAGCTCGTCGGAGCCTCGGGTTCTTGTGGGCAACTTTCCGGAGCTGGTTTTCATCTTGTCAGGCCGCTTCGGCAA